>NZ_WXWT01000319.1:0-7633 GCF_009904725.1 Vibrio sp. V43_P6S15P86 | reverse complement strand
ACTGGTCGCCGTCACCAATCTTGATCAGGTATGCATCATATTCTGCTTCTTTTACGCCTGCCGCCAGAAGCTCTTCAAACATGATCGTTACTTTCTGGCCGTTTGGAGTCCCCATGGAATAAAGTTGGAATGGGTGTTCCCCAACAGGCAATTCTTGCTCATGACGAGCGCCTGAGTCCGGGCGGTTAATGCTCGCCCACTGGCCACCGTTTTCGTTATCGTTTGTCCAAACTTTTGGTGGAATGTATTCGTTAGCCATTGTTATCCCTTATTGTGTTTGAATGCATTATCAAACTGGCAAACTCAGTGCGCCAGCAAGCATGATGAAGTAACCCACCGCATTCGATAAATGGGCATACCCCAGATATTAGGCCGGAATCTTCAAATAAAAGTCCTGACCTTTCACTTAATTAGAACCTTTGGTTATGGGATTTTCTTTCACGCTATAAGGAAAAACGTTGTGTTAATGTGAGTTAGGTTCGAGATGCTAACAATAATGAGTAAGCCCAACTCGGCGGCGCACCTCTGTTTGGTGATTTAGAACAACCGCTTAACTTTACAGTCACCAAGAGCGAAGTGGTGTTAGACACCTTAGTTCAAACCACTTACGTGCGTGATAGGCAGTTAAGTTAGATAGTTAGAAAGAAAAACGCCCTTCACTGAATCAATGAAGGGCGTTTTAATGTATTCGAAACCGTTACTTAGCTGATTCAAACAAACCAGTGATGCATTTCAAAGGAAAAAGCCTTGCTTGCTCCAACCCTCTCAACGTTACCGTATTTAAGTCATCAATAAAGAAACGACTGGTCATCGTGTGTTTGCCACCATTAATGAAAATCTCGATGACAGAATTGTCGATATACATCTCAATCGTCTGCTTAGCGTCCAATCTTGGTGCTTTTCGAATGCTACCAAATTCTTCTGCGTACAAATGAGACATGTGACGACGGTCCAGCATAAACTCGTGCTTTGTCGCACTAAAGACGATGTTGTCACCTTTGAGGTTACTCAGCTCAAGTTCAAAGCCATCGCCCTCAAGGTCTAATTGGATCAAACAACTGGTGCTTTCCAGTGTATGGGACTGTGCAAAGACCACCTCTTCTTTTCTTAAACTCTTCAGCTCAGGGAGCGGAGCTTGAACAAGAAAACCATCTTTCAACGTTAGTTCTCTAGGAAGAGACAACATTCCTGCCCACTGGTGTGTGACCGATGGTGTGTCGATTTCTGGCAACCCTATCCATGCAATAAGAATGCGACGCCCATTCTCATCTAAATAGGTTTGTGGGGCGTAGAAATCAAACCCATAATCTGGCTGCAAAATATCTTGGTGGTTTTCTAAAATCATCGACTCTAGGTTCAACTGATCACCCACGATATACGCAACAGAATAGATGTTTTTGAAATCATAAGGATTATTACTGCTCACGCCCTGTGGAGAAAACAGCATCACCGATTGACCATTAATCTCAAAGAAATCAGGACACTCCCACATGTACCCAAGGTCAGAAAACTTGGTCTTGATAGGACCTTTATGCTGCCACGTTTTCAAATCTTTGCTTTGATAGAGCGCCATTGAACCATGCTCGGTTTTGGTTTGAGCACCCACCACCATCAAATAGTCGTCGCCTTTCTTCCAAACTTTTGGATCACGAAAGTGCTCCGTGTAATGTTCGTTCTCAATGACCACACCATGCTTTTCAATGTTGCCATCTGAATCCATGGTGGCAAAGCACTGTGTTGGAATTCGATTCCAGTTTTGGTCACGCTTATTACCAGTAAAAAACAGCAAAGCCTTGTTGTTTTCCACCAAAGCACCGCCCGAATAGACACCATGTGAATCGTAGTCTTGGTCGGGATGAAGACCCACACCATGATCAGTAAAATGGATGAAGTCTTTAGTAGAAAGGTGGTACCAATACTTCATTCCATGGACTGGTCCCACAGGCGTCCACTGGTAAAAGATGTGGTGCTCACCATTGAAATAGCACAACCCATTTGGGTCATTTAACAGCCCAAATCTAGGGGCGATATGAAAACTAGGAAAGCCTTTATCTTGCTGACGTGAAAGTGTCATTTCTTCGATATCACACTGAGGGATTTGCTCAAGTCGGCGATATCTTTGCTCTACAGTCCAACGGTTGTTTAAGCTCATAATTTTTCTCAACTGAAATTGGATCTGGAGATCATTGCCCAATAAATTGCAGCAATTCTGTCTGGGTCGGAAGCGCGGTCATTGCGCCTTTTTGCGTCGTCGCTAATGCACCACAGCCATTTGCCCATTGAATCGCAGAGCTAACAACAGGATGATTTTTCCAATCGTCATACCTAGACAGGCATGCCAGTAGCCCTCCGACAAAAGCATCACCCGCACCTGTGGTATCAATCGGACTAACGACTTGACCTGTGATCAGTTCACTCTGACTTTCAAAGACGCGCCAAACACCTTTCGCACCTTGTGTCACCAAGACCAAAGCAATATTCAAAGAGGCTATTTGTTGTAAACCTTGCGCCATCGATGTTGAGTCAGTTAAGAACAAAAGCTCTTCTTCAGAGAACTTAACCACATCGGCCATCGCTACAGCCTTCATCACGACAGCTTGGATTTCTGATTGATCTTGCCACACTTCATCACGCAAATTAGGGTCAAAGCTAATGAAACCACCAGCGGCTTTTGCTCTTTTGATCGCCTCAAATGTGCTGCTTCGACTTGGCTCATTTGCCAGTGAAATCGAGCAGACATGCAGCCAATCACCTTGCTTAAAGTTAGGGATGTCTTCAACAGACATAAACTGATCAGCGCTCGGTTTTACCATAAACGTAAAGCTGCGCTCACCTTGCTCGTCTAAATCCACCACCACTGTTGATGTTCTTTGCTCAGGATCTTTAACGAGAAACTCCGTGCTCACGCCCTCTTGATCGAGCGTTGATTGCATGAAGCGACCAAATGGGTCATCACCTACACGTCCAAAAAACGCACTCTTACCAGATAGACGAGCAATAGCTACGGCGACATTCGCTGGTGCACCACCGGGACATTTGAGTAAAGAAGTCTCAGATTCCGGTATTAGATCGACAACAGCATCACCAGTTACCCACACTTGATTCATCTTGCTTACCTTGAAATTAAAGCCCTGATAGTCCAACGTGTTGAACACCTTCACTACCAAGTAAAAATTGAAAAAGGCTAGCCAAGCCATTAGTGCTTGGCTAGCACCCCAAACATTTATGGAAAGAAGTGGATTTTGGGGGACTCCACCCTTAAGGAGTTCAGATTAAGCCGCTGCTTTTCTACCGACTTTAGCGCGGTCACGCATACCAAGAACAATGGTGAGAACAAATGCGGTCAAGAACGCGATCACCATACCCGCGATGTAGTACCCAATCTTCTCTGGCGTAATAGAAATGATGCCTGGAAGACCTGCTGCACCCAACGCCTGAGCTTTCACATTAAACATTGTAATGAACGCGCTCGATAACGCCGCGGCGCAAACTGCCGCAATAAATGGGTAACGTAGCTTTAAGTTAACACCAAACATGGCTGGCTCTGTAATACCCAGCAAACCCGTAACACCAGATGGAATCGCAATACCTTTCATCTTCTTATCTTTGCTCATCACGCCCACCGCCAACGCTGCCGCTCCTTGAGAAACGTTAGACATCGCCGCAATAGGAAAGATAAAGGTGCCGCCCGTCGTCGCAATATCCGCAAGAAGTTGAGTTTCAATCGCAATGAAGCTGTGATGCATACCAGTAATAACAAACGGAGCATAAATAAGACCAAATACCGCACCACCAACAAAGCCAGCAGTGTTGTATAGCCAGTTCAGACCATCACCCAATAGGAAACCGATATCACGCGTGAACGGACCGACGACAGTAAACGTCAGCAAACCCGCTATGAAAATCGCCAGTAATGGCGTTAAAAGGTTGTCTAAAACAGAAGGTATGACTTTACGTAAGCCTAGCTCAACCTTCGCAAGAATGAATGCCGATACCAAAACCGGTAACACCGAACCTTGGTAACCCACTTTTTGGATTTCAAAGCCAAGAATATTCCAAACCGGAATGTTGCCAGACACAGATGCGCCGCCGAATCCCCAACCATTCAGCAAGTCAGGGTGAACCATCAACATACCTAGCGCCGCCCCTAAATATGGGTTACCGCCAAACTTCTTACAGGCTGAAAATGCCAGCAGAATAGGCAGGTAAACAAACGGCGCGTTCGCAAACGTGTTGATCATGTTCGCCAAGTCTGTCAGTCCTGGGTTGGCATCAATCAAAGATTTGCCATCAATGAACAAGCCTTGGGCAGTCAATAGGTTATAGATACCCATCAACAAACCACCAGCGACGATTGCTGGAATGATTGGAACGAAAATATCAGACAGCCCTTTCACCGCGCGCTGAACAATGTTTTGTTTCTCTGCGCCAGCAGACGCAACGTCGTTGGTGGACATTTCACTCATCCTCGTCAACTTCGCCATTTCTGCATAAACTTGGTTTACGATGCCTGATCCAAAAATGATTTGGTACTGACCCGCAACTTTGAACTGCCCTTTTACCCCTTCAAGGTTATCAATCGCTTGTTCATCTATTTTTTGCTCATCTGCAACGGCAAGGCGTAAGCGTGTTGCACAATGTGCAAGTGCGGTGATGTTGCTTTTACCACCTAATAGAGTTAACAACTCTTTTGCTACTGCCGGATAATTCATTTCATACCCCATTGGATTATTATCTGAGCTTGCGAAATTTTCGGGAACGTTTGCAAAACAGATTTTTGCTCAATAAAACCAAATGATCAAAGATAAAGCAGAGAGAATGTGAGAATGATCGTCAAATTCTCTCCCTAAGAGCAGTATAGGAGGTTAGAATCGCTACTTATCAAAGAGCTTTTCATCTTCTCTTTGCAAACAATCCCAAAAACGAAAAACAGAATGGATAGGAACAATGGCGAGTCTGCATGATGTCGCCCGTCTGGCTGGCGTATCAAAATCAACAGTGTCACGGGTTATAAACGATGAATATGGCGTAAAAGAAGCGACAAAACTGAAAGTCCGCCAAGCAGTAGCGGAGTGTGGCTATGTGCCGAACCAAGTCGCTAAAGATCTAAAATCTCAAAAGACCAATCTGGTTGGTGTCATTGTTCCTCGGGTTTCCTCTCATGCCACATCCCAAGGTGTCGATGGATTAACCGATGTCCTTGAAAAAGCCGGGAAACATGTCTTACTTGCTAGCACTCACCAAGCCCACGAAAAAGAACTGGAATACATTCAGATCTTTAACCAAAAACGGGTTGAAGGGATCATTCTTTACGCCACCCACCTCGATTCCAAGCTGGTAAAAGCAATTCAAAACTCAGCGGTCCCAGTTGTGCTCGTCGGTCAAGATGGTTCCATGTTTAATATTCCAAGCATCATTCATGATGACGCACGAGTAGGGTTTGAAGCGGGAAATAGACTGGTTGCAAAAGGTTGCCAAACCATGGGCTTTATTGGCGTACAAGGTGACGATATCGCGGTAGATAAGCAACGCTCTGAAGGATTTGTTCAAGCGCTGCAACACCATGGTTTTGAGCTCGCCTTCCATGCTCGTGGTGACTTTACAATCGACTCTGGCTATTCATTGGCAAAACAACACTTAACAGAGAACCGTAAGCTAGATGGCTTGTTCTGTGCGACAGACCGTATTGCTATCGGTGCGATGAGAGCGATTCAAGAGCTCGGGTTAACACCGGGTAAAGACGTTTTAGTGCTAGGAGTTGGTGATGATGAGCTCGCATCAGTGTGCACCCCAACCTTATCAACATTTAACTATGCATTTGATAAAGCAGGTGAAAATGGTGCGAAACTGTTGCTAGACAGAATTGCCAACAGAAGTTTTGAAATGAGTAAGATGGTGCTAACCTTCAAAACAATTGAGCGTCAGTCCTGTTGATGAAAAAGCGCCAACTGAAATCAGTTGGCGCCTTTCTTATTACTCTTTCTCGGTTAGAGCCCTTTAGAACCAAGTTTCCATTTGCAGTGCAAACAGAACTTCACCACCATCACCCATCGTTGCAACGCCCGCATCCTGGCTAATCGAGTAGCCATTCAAGTCTTCGCTCCAATCAACGTAGCTAACAGCAAAACGTAGCTCCGGACGGTCAAAGAAACCTGCTGCGGTAGACATCTTAAGCGTTGGTGCAATTGTCGCTTTGTAAAAACTGCCACTTGCTTTATCAATCGCATTGTCTAGGTCCATGTATTGGTATGAGCCTTCATAAACCATCTCAAAGTTTTGCGTAAACTCTTGCGCTAAGCGGATGTTGAACGATGCCCACGTGAATTCATCATTTTTAGCAAAGCGATCTTGGTTGTGTTCTGCTAGCAACGCAGGTGCTACACGCCAGTTGTCGCCGATGCGTGTTACACCATAACTGAACAAGCGTACGGCTTTTGCGTCTTCTAGCAAATCACCGTTTGAACCAATGCCTTTAAGTTCTGCACCCAGTCCATCACCCATCAAAATACCAGTTTTAGAGAAGCCTTCACTCATGCCAAAGAAGTTATCGCCATGGTAAGCAAACATCGCATGTAAACCTTTTTCCGCTGCGCCTTCTGCGCGATCATTGTTATCAGCTGACGTCATGCCGCTCAGCATCAATTGCCAATTACCAAAGCGGTTGTTCATTGTCGCGATATAGTTTTCAACATCAGTTGACGAGCTATCAATCTCACCAAAATCACGACCATAGATCGAGAAGTTTGCTTTCCACGAATCGCTCATTTGGACGTCATACACGCCAGCACCAGTACCAGATAAGAAAACGATATCCGAGTCAAAGAAGTGAATGTCAAAGTTATCACGGTCAAATCGTTTACCTGCCCAAAAAGTTGCGTCAGCAAACGCACTTGATTCAGAGAACATGCTCAACTTGTTTAGCTCAGCATATACCTGACGAACGTTTAATTGACTCTCACTCGCTGTCCATTCGTTATTGGTTTCCGTACTATCTGCCAGCATGATTCGGAACAAAGCGCTGGAACCATCATCTGAAAAACGTTTGTGAATAAGGTTTGCTTCCACATAATGATCATCCTCAACCCCTAATCGTCCAATTGGAGCGCCAATAGCACCAGCAGCCGTCATGTAAGGACCAGTACCCACAGCGCCATTCAGATCATCATTAATGAGCAGCCCGGAACGAGCGTAGCCATGAAACTCAAAGCTTGAGGCTTTCTCATTTGCTTCTGTGGATACTTTTTCTGTCTGTTCAAGTCGCTGTTCTAATTCATTAATTCGCTTTTCAAGAGCCTCAACATCTGTTGTTGCGAATGCAGGTGCAGTAACTAGCCCAAGCGCTACTGCCATCGTCAAAGTGTGTAGTTTCATTTCCATAGTCTCACGTAAATTTATACTTAGGTTATTTGCAAACGTTCCCAAGCAAAATTGCAAACTTATGGTGACTTTAAATGTCCATCTAAAGCCTGAATTTCAGAGCGCTCAGATACAGAGCGTCTCTACCACTTGTATCAATGAAGGCGATAATATATAAAAATTTCGGGAACGTTACCGCAAGGAGGCGATTTTGTTACTTCTATCACGTTCAATTGTGTTAATTACAGAAAAATCATTAACCAGCGCACATTTGAAT
>NZ_WXWT01000422.1:0-7645 GCF_009904725.1 Vibrio sp. V43_P6S15P86 | reverse complement strand
CTATTATTACTATTGTTAAAGTAAAGGAGTGAACATCCTTGGAAACTTGGCTCTCCATTGCCCTTGTTTTCATTCAATTATGATTGAGAAACAGCGCCGTAGAGGCCAAACTGTGGGCAAAATAATAGCAAATTTAACCTTAAATTAAAATCTTATCATTTTGACCAACATAGCAACTTACGACTAAAGTTCTGCTAATTTTGACCAAATATGCCAAGTTTTTGCTTTCTTATACCCGGTTAATTAAACGACGTTCCTACGATCAAATACACAGCATCCATATCCTGCTCAGTACGACCATAAGCCAACATAATTGGCCCGATTGGTGAGTCAACACCAAAGAAAATAGAGCCAGCATTGTAAAGTGGCGCTTCATTCAGCTTCAGATCATTATCTGACCACACTCCACCGTATTCCACTGATGCACCTAGGTAGACTGGCGCTTCAAATAGTCCAAAGTCATTGTCGAACCATTTGTATCGGTACACCAAGCTACTAAAAAACAGGTTCTGTCCAATCAAGCTATTTCTTGGGATGCCAGATAGGTTTAAAAAGCCGCCTAACTCTCTCGGATCAAGCGGTAAAGATGAGTTTTTACTCTCAACAAAACTATATTCAGCATGTCCGACTAAAGTATGACGCTGATGACTCACTGCACCTTTAAATCGTGCAGAGATTTCATACACGGTATCTTCAATAATTTTGTCTACCTCTAAAAGGCTAACGCCTTGAGGGCTTTTATCATGAGATACGAAATATTCGAGATCGACCAGTAGCCCACGAGTAGGAAATGCAAAATCATCAAGTGTATCGAGTCGATAGCTCGCAAATATGCCTTTGCGCTCGAAGTCTAACTGCCCTGCAGAGGCCAAAGTAGACAGCTCAATATCTCCTGTAGAGTAACGAGCACCAAAGCGCAGCTCTTGCCATAACGTAGGTTGAATGCCAAACGCTAGCTCTGTAGTAAAATCATCGTAAGTAACAGGAAAAAAATCATTAACCGACTCTAACTCTGGCACCTGAGGCTCTGGATAAGGTAAGTTTCGGCTCTCACTCCCATAGGAAATACGCCCCGATACAAAAAGTTCTTGGCTAGATAAAACAGGCGAATACAACTCAGCTTCAATCAGCTTATCCGTGCCCATTTCTACGTTGAACGCCAACTCCGCACCATGAGAGTTCAAGTTGGTAAAGTTGGTTGATATTCCTATGCCGTACTGGCTATCTGTATCGAAGTCATCTTCAAGAAAAAATCGGAAGTTGAGATAATTAGGCCCCCACGACTTCTCGTTAACATCAAAAACCAACAATGTCTCACCATCAACCTCTTCAAAGTGATAAGTGATGAGCTCGAACCGATCTAACGCGTAAAGGTTTTCAACGGCTTTCTCAATTTCGGCCGTTGAAATACGACGTCCGGTTTCTAATTCAATACGATTTGTCAACAGTACATCGCTGTAGTGCGTGTTATTTACAATCACAATGTCATCAACCACACGCTGATCGCCATAAATCAAAGTTTTACGAACTTCTTGTTTACGATCGATGTATTTTTGATAGTCCGCATTGGACAAGCGCAACCCTTTCAGCTTGTCTTTTAACTGCTTGGTAATATCGTACCCAGCTTGAAAAGCCCAAGGCATTTTGTCGAACTCGACAGTTTCCATGGTGCCCACATTAGGACGAATATAAATATCTTGAGGTTCAAGCTCGTCCACTTGCTGTTGTGTACTACGACGAACGAGATAGTTAGAGAGTTGATCCGCGACAGTAAACAGCCCCGTAAATTCATCTTCGGTTTTGTAATCGGTGCTAATATCGACGGCAATAACGACATCAGCCCCCATGGCGCGAGCCACATCGACAGGCATGTTATTAACGACGCCACCATCGACAAGCATATGGCCATTGAGCTTATAGGGGGGAAGCGCTCCTGGTACAGACATACTGGCCATCATGGCGTCCACAAGGTAGCCATTGCCAAGAACCACTTCCTCTAGCGCAAGAATATCTGTCGCCACAGAGCGGTAAGGAATGGCAAGATCATCAAAAGAATCGAATCGCCCTAAGTTCCCTGTAGTCTCACGCAATACGCGCAACATGTTCTGGCCTTGCACCACACCAGTTGGGGCACGCACCTCACCAAATCTTAAGCCGAGGTCAGTGTTAATTTGATAGCGGTCTTCATACTCTTTATCACGAACTCGGCGTTGACTGCGGTCGACACGATCTCGATAGCCACTGCTCCAATCCACGGTGTAGATAAAACTTTCAATTTCATCAGCGCTCATCCCCGTGGCATAGAGACCACCAACATAAGCGCCCATACTAGTGCCCGTTACAATATCGACCGGGATCTGCATCTCTTCTAACGCTTTAAGGACGCCGATATGCGCAGCGCCTTTTGCTCCGCCACCAGCGAGCACAACCGCCACCTTTGGTCGAGGTTCCAAGTCATCCGTTTTTGTTAGAGAGTTTGCGAGGGAAACAGAAGGAGTGATCATCAAAAAGGTACTAACCCAAAGCGCAAAGTTGCGAACCGATGGGCTTGATAACAGCTTTTTGAACATTCACTTCTTCCTTTATTGAATATCTGATCAAGTAGGGCGTGCTAGCAGTACTGTACTAACACGCCCTAATATGTACTAAGAATTAATCAGATAAACAAGCTAATGTTGTTGATTTGGCGATGCTACCAATCAAATATGCTATTTAACCAGTTTGATTTCTTCTCACACTGTTGCTTTATCTGACCGGTTTTATCCCAAACCGGCAGTTTGTAATCACTACGGCAGTTCATTTCTAAACCTCCATCTGATGTCGGCTTGAACCCTAATGTGGTGATTTCTCTTGGCCATGGGAGCTCTAAACGCTCAGGAATACGCTGCTTCAAGTACTCTGCGTACACTCGTAATGCACCACTCGACCCCGTTAGATTCACGGGTTTATTATCGTCACGGCCTAGCCAAATTGTCGTCACCTCACGACCATCAACACCGACAAACCAACTATCGCGGTTATCATTACTGGTACCCGTTTTTCCTGCCAATGCAGCCCAACCAAACTGGCTTTGTAAGAAGCGGCCAGTGCCTTGAGCAACCCCTTGTTTCATCGCGTAGGTCGTTAGCCATGCTGCTTGCTCATCCACGGCTCTTGATGAACGAGGCAAGGATTGATACAGCACATTACCTTCCATATCCATCACTGAACGCAGAGCGGTCAGTTTCGCACGTTTGCCTGAGTTCGTCAGTGTCTGATACATCTGCGCGACTTCAAACGGCGTCAAAGAAAACGAGCCCAAAAACATCGAAGGCACTGGGCGGATTTCGTCTTTGTTGACGCCCAAACGCTCTAAAGTATCGGATACTTCTGGGATACCAAGCGCCATGCCTAAGCGCACAGTTGGCACGTTGAGTGACTTCGCTAAAGCAATGTAGAGTGGCACATCACCACGGTATTTTCGGTCGTAGTTACGCGGTGTCCATACATTACCTTTACTGCTTTTCAGGCTTAGCGGCGTGTCGTGTAGCGTCGTGCCTAGGTTATATTTTTCCGGTTGTTCTAGAGCCGTCAAGTAAATCGCTGGTTTCACTAAAGAACCAATTGGACGACTGGCATTGAGCGCGCGGTTAAAACCTTCATAACCGACACGTTTACCACCTACCATCGCACGGATTTCACCACTATGGCGATCAACGGCCACAGCTGCGGCTTCTAATTCTTTACCGCCTCGTTTAGCTAGCTCCGGGATCTTTTTCGCGATAGCTTGTTCCATTTTGCTTTGCGATACTGGGTCCAGAGACGTAAACACGCGCAGTCCGGTCTCTGCTTTAAATCGCTCCCCAACTTTTTCTTTTAATTCAATGCTCAATTGTTGGAAATAAGCTGGCTGACGGCTCGCAATACGTGGCTTGCTTTGCGTATCAAGCGAACGACTGACGGCTTGCTCATACTGCTCAGATGTCAGCATGTTTTGCTGCATCAACAAGCGTAATACAAGATCGCGGCGCTCTTTCGTGCGCTCAGGGTAACGAATTGGGTTGTAGTAAGACGGTCCTTTTACCATCCCAACTAACATCGCCAGTTGATCGATTCGCAGCTCTTGGATCGGTTGCCCAAAGTAATAACGCGATGCCAAGCCAAACCCGTGGATCGCTTCACCACCGCTTTGCCCCAAGTACACTTCGTTAAGGTAGGCTTCCAAAATACGATCTTTGCTGTAACGGTAATCCAAAATTAACGCGATATACGCTTCTCTAACTTTGCGCCACAGCGTTTTATCACGGGTCAAAAACAGGTTTTTCGCCAACTGCTGAGTTAGCGTACTACCACCTTGAACAGTACGACCCGCTTTAATGTTTGCAACCATTGCTCGTGCAATCGCGAGTGGAGACACCCCATCGTGTTGATAAAAATCCCGGTCTTCGGTCGCAAGCAGTGCATCAACTAAAATTTCTGGGAACTGATCACGACGCAAGAACAGACGCTGCTCATCTTGATCTTTCTCCAGCATCCCCAACATCTTTGGTTCTAAGCGTAAGTAACCAAGATCACCTCGGGACTCTAAAGACTGAATACGCTGCAAGCCAGAATCTGAAAAATGGAGCATCACGTGACGATCCGGTTCAGGACCATCGGCAAATTCGAATGGACGGCGAATCAATTCAATCCGAGTGGAAGAAGAAGAGTACTCACCAGGGTAGCGAGGCTGACTTACCTTACGGTAATTCAGTACATCCAGCTCGTTACGAAGTTCTTGAATGGTGATATTTTCACCCGGATTTAAGTTCAAGATACGGGCATAAACCACTGTTGGCAGCTCAAACAGCTGACCTTCAAAGCGTTCTTTCACCACACTATCTAAGTAAATCCCAACAAACAGCAAAACAGCGGCAAGCGCAACACCGGCTTTCCAGCTAAATGACCACAAAACTTTCAGCCACGAACGTTTCTCGTTAGCCGGCTTTTTACTCGGTGTGCGTCGAGTCGGTTTTGTCGTTCCTTTATTGGTTGTACTTTTCTTCGCTGGCGCTTTTTTCGCGCTAGGCTTCTTGCTGTTAGTCATTATTCAATTGTCTTTTTGTTTTCGTAGTTGCTACATGATTGGCAGGGTCATCTGGCCAAACGTGTTTTGGGTAGCGCCCTTTCATCTCTTTTTGAACGTCTTTATAGCTTCCGTTCCAGAAAGCCGCCAAGTCAGACGTCACTTGCAGCGGACGTTGTGCCGGCGAAAGCAGTTCAAGCACCAAACGCTTACGACCAAGTGCTACCGTAGGAGAGCCACTCTCACCAAATACCTCTTGCATACGCACCGATAGTTTCGGCTCATGGCCATACTGGTAACGGATACGCTTCTTTGAACCTGTCGGCAGTTGGTAATGCTCTGGTAACCATTCATCCAGCTGTTGATTGAGTGGCCAACCTAATCGAGCGTTCAGCGCTTCGACCAAGTTTATCTTGCTCAAATCGTTAACCGAACTGACGGACGTCATGTACGGCTCTAACCACTCTTCTAATGAATCCAACAAACTGGCTTCATCAAACATTGGCCATGATTGCTCGGGTAACCATTCCACCGCACAACGAATCCGAGCCAACAAGCTCTCCGCTGCCGGTGTCCAGTTTAGACTCTGTAAGCCCTGGCGGCGGACATACGTGAGTAAAGCTTGTGTCATTTTTTCTTTGCCAGGGCTTGGCAACGGCTCGCGTTCAACCACCAGCTGACCGAGTTTTGTTTGTCTCTCAGCCATTAGACGCCCTCTTTTTTCATCCCAGTCTACAACTTCTTCAGACGAAAATAGCGCTTCAAAGGTCGCTCGCAATATATTGACATCCAATTCACATGCCGAATGAATTTGACTGGAGTTAGAATGAGAACGCATTAAGTCAACGGCAACCAAATACTCACAGCCACCTAGCATGTCTTCCTGACGACATTCTGCACCATGACCATTAGCCAAAGTAAATCGCCCAAATTGATTTGTGCGCTGCTGCGCAATGCGATCTGGAAATGCCAAACTTAACACCAGCGGTAATGCTTCTTCATCCACGCCTTTCAGGTCAAATACCGTATCCAATTTGTACGCTAGAGATTGAGCACGCTTGAACAACAGCGACTTTTTTGGATGAGTACCAACAAGCCAACGATGCAAGCTATGAGCGATATTGGTAACGTTTCTCTCTGGCTCTTCAATCAGTGCGACCGCCGCCAAAGCAGCATTTAACATCTTATCACTGTAAGATTGTGCTTTAATTAGCATCGCAGCCGCACGAGGCTCAACGCCTAGTTCATGCGCCTGTTTTCCTTCGGACGTTAATTGCCCTTTTTCCGTCAGTAGTCCCAATGACACCAATAGCTGATTAGCTTGTTCCAATGACGCATTAGCGGGAACATCAAGCCACTTGAGATCGTGGATATCACTCGCTCCCCAAAAGGCCAGCTCCATGACTAAGCTCGATAGATCGGAATGCAAAATTTCAGGTTGGGGAACCAGCGGTTGCTGCTTGAACTGACTTTCAGAATAAAGACGAACGCAAATGCCCTCTTCTATTCGTCCCGCTCGTCCTGCACGCTGAATCGCTGAAGACTGTGCAATGCGTGTTTGCTCTAAGCGTGTTAAACCGTTTTTCAAATCAAAGCGGGCAATACGCTCTAACCCAGAATCAACGACGAGGCGAATGCCTTCAATCGTTAGTGAAGTTTCTGCAATGTTGGTCGCTAGAACGACTTTACGCTTACCTTGTTCTGCTGGCGTAATCGCTTTTTGTTGATCTGCAAAGCTCAGTTGACCATAAAGTGGGCATACGTCGATATCATCCGCTAAATGAGACAACCGCTCTTCAACTTGTTTTATGGCACCAACACCCGGTAGGAAAGCTAACAAAGATCCAGACTCTTTGTTCATAAGACTTTCTATTGTTTTTGCCATACTCGTAGGTAAATGCTCGTTCACACCTAACGGCTGGTAGCGCATTGCCACATCAAAGCTGCGCCCTTCAGATTCAATGTAACTGGCTTCTGGCAACAACGATTGTAATGCTTGTTGGTCAAGCGTTGCCGACATTACCACCAGCTTGAGATCGTCTCGCAATGCCTCTTGAACTTCTAAACTGAATGCCAAAGCGGTATCGGCATGAATGCTGCGTTCATGAAACTCATCAAAGATCAGCAGATCAACACCATCCAGTTCAGGGTCAGTTTGGATCATCCGAGTCATGATCCCTTCGGTTACGATCTCCAGCTGCGTTGCAGAACTTACCTTTGCCTCGCCACGAACTCGATAACCCACGCGTTGACCAACTTGTTCTCCCAATTGCTCAGCAAGATAACGGGCAATGTTACGCGCCGCGAGTCGTCTTGGTTCGAGCATGATGATTTTTCCAACAACCGAATGGTTTAAGAGGAGCTGTAAAGGGAAGTAGGTCGACTTACCGGCACCAGGCGCCGCTTTTAAGATCACTTGATGTTGATTTTTGACCGCCGTCAGCAACTCAGGCATCACGGCTTCAATCGGCAATTGTGACAAAGGAAATACCTTATGGTGTAATGGTGGCAACATTGTACATAAAAAAATTTTTGTCTAAATAAGCAAATGCATTTCACACCCGCTTTAGAGTCCGCCACTCTACTCAAACGCTATAAACG
>NZ_WXWT01000264.1:0-7685 GCF_009904725.1 Vibrio sp. V43_P6S15P86 | reverse complement strand
CCATTGATGCAGATCAGCGAAGCTTTCAAGGGTATTTCCTTGTCGATTAATGTGTTCAATAAATTGTGTAATGTTGGCTTCTTCGATACGACTTTCGCTCGGTTGCCATACTTTGCTGCTCTCGCGCATAGGTCCCTCTATAACAAAGTGGTAACAGATTTTAGTTTGAGAGGAATACACGATAAAGTCAAACAAGCTAGATATTATATCGTGTCATAAAAATCATGCAGTTACGATGCATTGTAAACAATATGTTACATCGAATCGATACTGAGAAAATCGTGTAGGGATTGGAAGCTCTTAAGACTGCAGATAGGCTTAATGTAAAGGATTTGTTAATGGAGAAGTGCCATGACCCAGTATCGTTCTAAACCCGTAAACCAGGAAGGCAGGGTTGAATGGAGCCGTGAAGAAGACGCCATTTGGCAAGATTTGGTAACACGACAAATGGGTGTGATCCAAAACAGAGCTTGTGAGGCTTATTTACACGGTTTGACGCTGCTTGATTTACCTCAAGACCGCGTTCCTCAGTTACCAGAAATTAATCGTGTCTTGATGGAGACAACAGGTTGGCAAGTGGAGCCCGTTCCCGCGCTTATTGATTTCGACCGATTTTTTAATCTACTCGGTAATAAGCGCTTTCCAGTCGCCACATTCTTGCGTACAAGAGATGAGTTCGATTACTTACAGGAGCCAGATTTCTTCCACGAAATATTTGGTCATTGCGCGATGTTAACCAACCCAGACTTTGCTGCATTTACCGAGCATTATGGTCAACTAGGGCAAGCCGCTACACCAAAACAAAGAGCCTATCTCGCTCGTCTCTACTGGTTTACTGTAGAGTTTGGTTTGGTGAAAGAAGGGGACAAAACCAAAATTTACGGTGGTGGTATTCTTTCATCTCCTGGCGAAACCCTCTACGCATTAGAGAGTGATGCAGCAATTCGCGACCCATTTGAATTACAAACTGTGCTGAGAACGCCTTATCGTATCGACATCATGCAACCGAAGTACTACGTGATTGATGACTTTTCTCAGCTTTTTAAAATCAGTCAGTTAAATTTATTGAAACAAGCCGATCTAGCGATTGAAGCTGGACTGCTTCCTCCACTTTTTGAACCAAAGGAACCTGCTCATGTTGAATGAACAAAAATGCGAAGCTTGTAGTATCGATGCCATTGCACTAAGCAAAGAAGAGCAACAGTCTCTGCTTCTGCAATTGTCTGATTGGCAGATCATTGAAAGAGAAGATATACCTCAACTAGAAAAGGTGTATAAATTTAAGAACTTCAAACAAGCATGGGCTTTCAGTAACAAAATCGCGGAACTGGCAGAAGATGAGTTCCACCATCCCTCTATTTTGTTGGAATGGGGTAAGGTTACCGTAACGTGGTGGAGTCACTCTATCAAAGGTCTGCATAAAAACGATTTTATCTGCGCATCAAAGTGTGACGCGCTAGCATCGGCAGAGTAGGACATTACCTCATACAAAAAACGCCCGGCTTACGTCGGGCGTTTTGGTTCTAAATGACTTTTACATTACTTTATAGATTGATTCGGAAGACGGATGTCGTGCCCGATACCTCATTGCCAACGGCGATAAAATGACCACCATTACGGGTAAAGTAATTAATGGACTCTGGACCTAAATCGCCTGCTTTTGGATTGTATGTACCGTTCGCGCATTCACCATCTTCGACTTCTGTACACACTGGCTGATTGTAATCGCGACGGTTTACGTAATGTAGGAACTGTGCTTTTTTCGGATCGGTAATGTCATAAATCATAATACCGCCTTGGCGCTCTAAGCCGATGAACACGTAATGGCGACCGTTAATTTGTGCTACTTCAATCGCCTCTGGCTCAATGCCTTTATCATCACTTCGGTCATCGCCACTGTGATTGTTATCGTTGGTACTGTTGAAGTTTTTACCTTCATTCAGCAGCGAGATAGCCGCGAAATCGTCACCACTATCGAAGACCAACTTGCCGTTTTCATCCCAAATCGAGAATGAACGCGCGCCAAATGATTGAACATTCTCTTGTGCAGAAAGCGTTTGTTCCGGCTTAATCACTTTTAAACGCGCGAGTTGTTTGCTGTCTTTTAGTGCTTCTGCCAGTGGGTGCTCTGCTGCTACTTTCAGCTTCTTACCGCGCACTTCGTCAACATGACTTAAACAGGTTCCTTGCTCAGAAGTATATTCATCTGTACCAAGGAAATCGTCTTCATCCCACATCAAGCCTGCTTTGTCGCAGTGTTCTTGAGTGGTTTTGAATCCGTACTCACGGCCGTCGCCTTCATTTGCAGATACGATGTAAGTTGTCCCATCCACTGAGTAGCTGTCGATGGTGTCAGGCATAAATAAGCCAACCAGTTGTGGGTAGCTTTTCAAGTTTCCAATAATTTTGTCTTTGTTAGATGCATCGAGTTTAGCGTCCGACCAAGACTTCTCACCTAAGCCAACAATTTTTTCTACCGATTTGCTCTCTGGATTGATGATTGCCATGGCGTTATTTTCTTGTAGCGCGACATAGATTTTACCGTTATCTGCAAAAGTGAGGTATTCAGGCTCTAGATCTTGTGCGATGGTGGCGTTTGGCCCCGAAATACGCACATTCATTGGGAGCTCTGCTTTTCGTGAGCCATCAAATTCGTTAAAGCCAATTTGTGTCACTTCTGCTTGAGTAACGCTAGGTTTTAGATCGATCAAAGTGATACTACCCTCAGGGTCAACGTTGTAATCGCTGTTTGGCTCACCTTCATTAGCGGTTGCGATGTATCGGCCATCTTTCGAGAAGCCTACCATGTCTGGCAATGCGCCTGTTGGGAACGTCGTGACTAATGACAAATCGTCGGAGCGGTACAAACCAACAATACCATTCGCTTGTTTATTACTGTTTTCAATCGCAACCGCGACCAAACCATTGAATACAGCGACACTGTTTGCAGCGCCAATTTCAACGCCAGCTGCTTCGCCAGCGCTGTTGAGATCAATGAATGCGGTTTGCGTTGGTACGCCGTTGTCATCCATAGAAAGTACATCGACACGTTTTGCTTCAGCATTGACCACATAGAGCTTATCCGTACAGGCGTCATAACTGACGATTTCAGCTGCCGATGTGTCGAATGGGGCATCAGCAACGGATGTCCCGATAAACGTTAAACCTTGAATTGACGTTTCCCCAGCAACGGGCGCAGTGGTAGGTTTGCATTGTGTAGCGAATGAAGCCACGGTATCTTCGGGTTGTGATGAACACGCGATGGCAAGTGATGACAATGCGAGTGCACCGATTGCCTTTAAAGGGGTGATCATGATATCTCCTTATCAATCCGATACGTTGTCAATCAGCATGGGTTTTATGCTGCTGTCCATTTCCGCAACTGGAATGGTAGAGCGCTGAATGACGTGTGATTTGGTAAGGCTCTGAATATATGTATGATTGATGACTCTTATATTGGCTTTTTATGAAGCTAATATGTCATCAAAATGATGAAGTAGGGATAGAGGAATAATGGAATTAAAATCGTTTTTAGATTTATTGGCAGCTTCACCAGAGCAGGTCGAGTTTGAAGCAACGATGGCGGTGATCGAAGATAACTATACGTTTGAGCCAACCGCTTTTGTTAATGGTGAGACGCAAAACAATGCAGGTGAGAACAACGGTTCGTGTAAGATCTTCGCTTTCGGCTTGCTAAATAACCTAGACAAAGAAGCGACACTAGCCTGCTTTGGCCGTTTTTATCGTGAAGATGTATTGCAGCATCCAGAGAATAACGATCACCAGAATATTCGTAATTTTATGGTAACAGGGTGGGATGGTATTAAGTTTGAAGCCCCCCGCTTTAACCGCTAAATAAACACCAGTCAGAAAACGCAGAACAATAAGCCAGTCGTATTATGCGACTGGCTTTTTTTCTAGACATTTTCGGCACAAACACAGCTGGTTGGCGCTTGGCTTGGGTAAATCACGGGTTTCAATAGTAAAACACCAACAGGTTTCTTTGCCTGCGGCGATATCACAATGGGCTTGAGTCCCGCACTCAGGACAATTGTGCGTTGAATCTTCCCCTGCGATTTGTTCGATAATCGTGTTTCGTTGGTGATCTGTTTTGTCTTTCCATTGGATGATTTCATCCATCGTTCGGTGACAACCAGAGCATATTCCGGCGTTATTTTTACATGCTGCTCGACAAGGTGACTTCATTGCTTTCTCGTTCTCATTTTTATGCCGCGTACTCTAGCACAAAGCGAGTCAAAGCCGCCAAAGTAAACGTGAGTGCGATTTGCTGGTGAGGAGAGGGTGGCAGTGATATTCTTGGACGAGTTACCTAAAATCTTTGTCACTTATGTTAGAAAAAGAAAACCTCATTAAACTCGCTAGAATGCAAATGCCATTTGGGAAATATGCAGGGCGAGTGTTAATCGACCTGCCTGAAGAATACTTACTGTGGTTCGATAAAAAGGGCTGGCCAAGCGGCGAACTAGGGGATTTGCTCAAGCTGTGTTTAGCGCTCAAAATTGAAGGCTTAGATAGTGTCGTGAAGCCTTTGAAGCGAATGTAACTAGCCACAGAAACTCCCACTTTTAATGAAAAGACTTATTATGAATTTTGATATCGATGCACTGAAGCATCACCAATTGGTTGAAGATGGTAAATTAGAGGGATGTTACATTCATCAGCCAGCTCAAGGTAGCCAGCAAGATGACAAAGCTGTTTTGGCAGAGCGCCAAGCGTTGGAAAAAATGGGGTATAAGGTAATACAGGTGAAAGCTAAAGGCGGGACAACAACGTTTGCCGAGGCGATGCAAAAGCTTGCGAAGGAAACTGGTCACCTGCCTAAGGAGTAAGTGAGTGTAACCTGCCACAGCCTCCCTAGTTATTCCACGATACCATGTGTTTTCATTCAAAAGAGCCAGACCAGTTAGGCTGACTCTTTTTTGCTCCAAACCCGTTGAGAGCTTAAACATTGATCGTATTAATAAAGTCTGTCAGTAGAGAAACCAGTTAGTTGCATAAATAACGAGAAGGACTAGAAGACCTAGAAGGAATGGGAAGGTTAGCTTCATTACGAACTTTTTCTTGAAGCTTGGTTTATCGAATACCACGCCTTCGGCCTCCCTTACTCTTCGCTCTTCATCAAAATGCCATTTAATAGCTAAGTAAGCTCCAATACCTAATATAATAAGCTTAAAAGCTCCTGCAAAGTACGGAAAGAAGTTAGCCCAACTGTCGTTCATTATCCATCTCTCTCAAATTAAATATGGGCTTTACGGTAGCAGAATCCAAGGCTCATGTTTAGTGCTCTCCCAATGTCAGGTGCCCTGGCTAGCACAAGCCTACAGCTCGAGCTAGCAGTCCACAACTCTCTTTGCAATATCCTTGGTTATTAATGATTTAATAGAAAAGGACGAGAACATTTATATCCAGAGGCGTGTCCGCATGGTTTGGAACGTCTTTGCCCCATTCCAATTTGGCTGGTTTGCTCGTCTCTTTGCCTAATAGTTCCCATTTATAATGATCTTGGGTTTGCCATCAAGCCAAGATTTATGATGGAGAAAGAGTTAGCTCGAGGAGATTAAGTTCGCATCCTATTTGATGTACACGACTTGGAGAAACCGACTTATGCGGGTACTGCTAATAGAAAGCTTCGATGCCGCTTCGAGTTGAGTTCTTGAAGAAAAAGGCCGGTGCGTTTGAATAGCATCGAACGCCACCTATTAAACTCAGTATTCCCAAAGCAAAGCCCACCGACAAGTGGGCTTTGTTTTCTTCTAATAACGAGAAGAATAACTAGTAGCTCGCTTGAATGCTGACACCGCTATAGTTTGAGTAACCTTGAATCATGACGTGGTAACGCCCACTTTGTGTCGCGCTGACCGTACATGTTTCATTGTTACCGTATTTGAAAGGTCGGCAGTCCCATGCATTCAGTGCCGGTTTTGCACCAAAACGGAGATACAAGTCAGCATCGCCAGTACCGCCATACATTTGTACTGTTAAGCGCTGCCCAGCTTCTACATCAACATAGTAATACGCTACTTGACTGCTTGAGCCACTTAAACCGCTCACTGGCACGCCCGAGGTTAACTTGCCTTCTGGGTCCGGTGTTGGATCTGGGCCACCACAGTCTTGCCCACAATCAGTATCCGTTAAGCTATAAAGTAGCTTGTTCACGCTGCCTCTTGTGTCCGTCACCTTTCCGCTTGTTGCGCGACTAACGATCAAGGCTTCCACTTGGCTTGGTGACAACGAACTGTTTTCTTGAAGATACAGTGCTGCTACACCCGCTACATGTGGTGTCGCCATCGATGTACCACTAATGGTTTTGTAGCCACCGTCATACCATGCTGATTTAATTTGTGAGCCTGGCGCAAACACATCCACACAACTGCCCCAGTTTGAAAAACTCGAACGTGCATCCGTGCTGGTGGTCGAGCCGACAGTTACACCAGTAGCAACGCGCGCTGGAGAGTAGTTACACGCATCGGCGTTGGAGTTACCTGCTGCAAGCATAAAGCTGACACCCGATTGAACCGCACTTTGCACCGCACTATCGAGAGCGACAGATTGACCGCCACCTAAACTCATGTTGGCGACTGAAGGTCCGGAAGCGTTCGCAGCCACCCAGTCCACACCGGCAATAACACCAGACGTAGAACCCGATCCGGTACAGCTCAATACTCTCACGCCGACAAGGTTGACGTTTTTCGCAACACCATACAAGCTGCCGCCAATGGTGCCCGCAACGTGTGTCCCGTGTCCATTACAGTCACTTGCATCTGCATCGTTATCGACAAAGTCATACCCTGAAACCGAGCGACCACCGAACTCAACATGTGCATTATTCACACCAGTATCGATAACATAAGCCGTTACCCCAGTCCCATCAAAGTTGGCACTGTAGTTGTTATCGAGTGGCAAGTTTCGTTGGTCGATTCGGTCTAGTCCCCAAATGGCATTGGTTTGATTTGCGTCTGCCGAGACTATTGGGTCAAGCGATAGGATTCTGTCTTGCTCAATGTAGTCCACACGAGGATCAGAACGCAGATCTTTTAGTTGCTCAGGACTCAAGTTAGCGACAAATCCACTGATCGAGTGGTCAAAAACCGACTCCACTTGTATTGAATATAAACCGGACATGCGGTCTACAGACTGTTGCGTGAATTGCTCGAATTCCGGTGAGCTGCTCGCCATCATTTGCGGTTGTTGAAATACCACTATATAGCGATCTGCAATGGCGATGTCGTTCGGTGCAAGCATCAAAGTGGCAGGCAATGTGTCGGGAGCTTGTTGTAACTCTGCACTGTCCGCAATCTCATTGGGTTGAGAAAAAACGATAGAAGAATGAAAACAGAGTGCCGAGGTGATACAACAACTTAGTAGTTTCTTTAACATAAAATGTTCCTTGAAATCATAGTCTTGTTGATTTTTACCTAGTACCAAACTGTCAACACGAAAACACAGACAATCAGCGTAGTACGCTCAATACGTGCTGCAGTGACGTTACACAAATCAAGCTAGACAATAAGCAATCATGTGCATAGTTGAGAATAATTCACATACTCAGAAACATGATCAATAACTAAGCTTTATTGAAATTGAAATGCAAGGATTCATTTAGATTTAGAGCAAAATCCCTAAAATAGAATAATTCTACACACCTGGCTTATTGCATGTTATAT
>NZ_WXWT01000420.1:0-7725 GCF_009904725.1 Vibrio sp. V43_P6S15P86 | reverse complement strand
ATCAAGATTAGCTCTACTCCCATGCTCAATATCTGGTTATACTAGATTGTTAATTTATTCAACCGTAATTACTCTTTATCGCCGTTGTTAGAGTTGAAAAACTCGGCATAGATGACGAATTAACGAGTAACAAGAGAATCGCGCGAACCTGACTTATGCAAAAATACGATATCAAAACCTTCCAGGGAATGATCCTCGCGCTGCAGGATTATTGGGCTCAAAATGGTTGTACCATTGTTCAACCGCTAGATATGGAAGTGGGTGCGGGTACCTCTCACCCAATGACCTGTCTACGAGCGCTTGGCCCAGAGCCAATGTCGACAGCTTACGTACAACCTTCACGTCGTCCTACTGATGGCCGTTACGGTGAAAACCCTAACCGTCTTCAGCACTACTACCAATTCCAAGTAGCGCTAAAACCATCGCCTGACAATATTCAAGAGTTGTACCTTGGCTCCCTTGAAGTTCTTGGTATTGACCCTCTTGTACACGACATCCGTTTCGTAGAAGACAACTGGGAAAACCCAACACTAGGCGCATGGGGTCTAGGCTGGGAAGTTTGGCTAAACGGCATGGAAGTGACTCAGTTTACTTACTTCCAACAAGTTGGCGGCCTTGAGTGTAAACCAGTCACTGGTGAGATCACTTACGGTATCGAACGTCTAGCAATGTACATCCAAGAAGTAGACTCTGTTTACGACCTAACTTGGAACATCGCGCCAGACGGCAGCAAGGTGACTTACGGTGATATCTTCCACCAAAACGAAGTAGAGCAATCGACTTACAACTTCGAGCACGCAGACGTTGAATTCCTATTTGGTTTCTTCGAGCAGTGTGAGAAAGAGTGTAAAGAGTTGCTTGAGCTTGAAAAGCCACTGCCATTACCTGCTTACGAGCGCATCCTAAAAGCAGGTCACGCATTCAACCTACTAGACGCGCGTAAAGCGATCTCAGTAACTGAGCGTCAGCGTTACATCCTGCGCATTCGCGATCTGACTAAGTCAGTAGCAGAAGCATACTACGCATCGCGTGAAGCTCTTGGCTTCCCAATGTGTAAGAAAGAACAAGCGTAAGGGGTAGAGAACATGGCAAAAGAATTTCTAATCGAGCTAGGTACAGAAGAGCTACCACCAACGCAACTTCGTACGCTAGCTGAAGCATTCGCAGCAAACTTCGAAGCAGAACTAAAAGGCGCTGAGCTAGCTCACGAAGGCGTAAAATGGTTTGCGGCTCCTCGTCGTCTTGCACTTAAAGTCGCGGCACTAGCAGAAAGCCAGTCTGACAAAGTGGTTGAAAAGCGTGGTCCTGCGGTTTCTGCAGCGTTTGACGCGGAAGGCAACCCAACCAAAGCAGCTCAAGGCTGGGCACGCGGTTGTGGTATTTCTGTTGACCAAGCAGAGCGCATGGTTACAGACAAAGGCGAATGGCTACTGTTCAAACAAGAAGTGAAAGGTCAGCCAACGTCTGAGATCGTTGTTGAACTTGCAGCGAAAGCACTAGCAAACCTACCTATCGCAAAACCAATGCGTTGGGGTAACAAAACGACTCAATTTATCCGTCCAGTTAAGACGCTAACCATGCTAATGGGCAGCGACCTAATCGAAGGCGAGATCCTTGGTGTCGCTTCTGACCGCACTATCCGTGGTCACCGCTTCATGGGTGAACAAGAGTTCACTATTGATTCTGCTGAGCAATACCCTGCAATCCTAGAAGAGCGCGGTAAAGTTATGGCAGATTACGAAGCACGTAAAGCCATCATCCTAGCTGACGCACAAAAAGCGGCAGCAGCGGTTGGCGGTATCGCTGACCTAGAAGATGACCTAGTAGAAGAAGTAACGTCTCTGGTTGAATGGCCAGTGGTACTAACAGCGAAGTTTGAAGAAGAGTTCCTAAAAGTGCCTTCTGAAGCGTTGGTATACACCATGAAAGGTGACCAAAAATACTTCCCTGTTTACGACGAAAACAAGAAGCTACTACCTAACTTCATCTTCGTATCGAACATCGAATCAAAAGAGCCTCGTTACGTAATCGAAGGTAACGAGAAAGTGGTTCGCCCGCGTCTTGCTGACGCAGAGTTCTTCTTCAATACAGACCGTAAGCGTCCGCTTATCGACCGTCTGCCAGAACTAGAACAAGCGATCTTCCAAAAGCAACTGGGTACGATCAAAGACAAAACAGACCGCATCACAGAACTTGCTGGCTACATTGCTGAGCAAATCGGTGCTGACGTTGAGAAATCAAAGCGTGCTGGTCTACTAGCAAAATGTGACCTAATGACCTCAATGGTATTCGAATTCACGGATACTCAAGGTGTGATGGGTATGCACTACGCTCGCCACGACGGTGAAGCAGAAGAAGTTGCAGTAGCACTGAACGAGCAATACATGCCTCGTTTCGCAGGTGATGAACTGCCATCAAACGGTGTTTCAACTGCAGTTGCAATGGCAGACAAGCTAGACACTATCGTAGGTATCTTCGGTATTGGTCAAGCGCCTAAAGGCAGCGATCCATTCGCACTACGCCGCGCATCTCTAGGTGTACTACGTATCATCGTTGAATACGGCTACAACCTAGATCTTGTTGACCTAGTAGCGAAAGCGAAGTCACTGTTCGGCGACCGCCTAACCAACGACAACGTTGAACAAGACGTTATCGAGTTTATGCTTGGTCGTTTCCGTGCTTGGTACCAAGACGAAGGCTTCAGTGTAGACATCATTCAAGCGGTACTAGCGCGTCGTCCGACGAAACCAGCAGACTTCGACCAACGAGTTAAAGCGGTTTCTCACTTCCGTGAACTAGAAGCAGCAGAGTCTCTAGCAGCAGCGAACAAACGTGTAGGTAACATCCTAGCGAAATTCGACGGCGAACTAGCAGCAGACATCGACCTAGCACTTCTACAAGAAGATGCAGAGAAAGCACTAGCAGAAAGCGTTGAAGTGATGACAGAAGCGCTAGAGCCAGCATTTGCTACAGGTAACTACCAAGAAGCCCTAAGCAAGCTAGCTGACCTACGTGAACCAGTGGATGCGTTCTTTGATAACGTAATGGTAATGGCAGACGACGAAGCACTTAAGAAGAACCGTCTGACACTACTAAACAACCTGCGTAACCTGTTCCTACAGATCGCAGACATTTCTTTGCTTCAAAAGTAATTCATTGCTCTTCGAAGTGATTAAGAAGTAAGTAAAAGGGAAGCAGATGCTTCCCTTTTTTGTTGCCTTCAAACCGATGAAGGTGATGCTTATTATTCATTTTGTGAACAAGACGAAAATTTGTAGGGTGAGACGCGTTTAACTTGTTGGTGTAGAGCTCGGATTGTAGAGGCACAGTTTTGCTATAACTGGACTGTTTATTCGGGGGAAGGACACAATGAAAAAAACAATTCTCGCACTCTCTATCGGTCTACTGAGCGCCTGCAGCCAGATTCCAGAAAATGCCATCGTATTAAGCGTTGGTGATGATACCGCTGTTTTTGAGGAAAACTCACAGGGCTTACTTGTCGCCGAGCAAAAACTCGAAAAAGGCAGCTACACCTTTACCATTGCCGACAGTAATCAAAGCTGTGGAAGTAGCTTTGCCCTAGCAAAAGAAGATCGCATTAAGTTCAATCGTCCATTAAAAATGGATAACTGCGCCACTGATGCACAAATGCCGCTGCGCATCTTCAAAGCCAATACCTATCAATTTACGCTCAATCCAACCACCAATGAGCTAACTGTAAAAATCAAACCAAAACAGAGTCAGGACATCACCTACTCTTGCCCTGTCGCAACTGACGCGCCAAAAACCATCAATGTTGCTCAAACCTTTAATGATGGCACTGTCGTTCGCGATGCCTTAACCGGACAAGAAGCCACAGTCGCCAATGGCAGCGTCACCATGCAGCCGGGTCCTATGAGCCAAGGTCTATTGCTGCTAGAAGAAGTTGAACAGCAAGCCGACAAACCGTTCAGTTGGGACAATGCGACGGTGTACTTCGTCATGACTGACCGCTTCTATAATGGCAACCCAGACAACGACAACAGCTACGGTCGCAGCAAAGACGGAAAATATGAGATTGGTACCTTCCACGGTGGTGACTTAGCGGGTCTAACGAAAAAACTCGATTACATCGAATCACTTGGTGTGAATGCTATCTGGATAACCTCACCACTGGAACAGATCCACGGCTGGGTTGGCGGCGGCGATAAAGGCGACTTTAAGCACTATGGCTACCACGGCTACTATCACCAAGATTGGACCAAGCTTGATGCCAACATGGGTACCGAAGATGAACTAAAAACCTTCGTCGATACAGCGCATAAGAAAGGCATTCGCGTGATTTGGGATGTAGTCATGAACCACACAGGTTATGCGACATTAGCAGACATGCAGGAATTCGGATTTGGTCAGCTTTACCTTGATGACCAAGAAGCCAAAGAAGTCCTTGGTGAAAAATGGACCGACTGGCAGCCAAAATCAGGACAAAGCTGGCATAGCTTCAACGACTACATCAAATACGGTGATAGCGAAGCGTGGGAAAAGTGGTGGGGCAAAGATTGGCTTCGCACCGACATTGGCGATTACGATGCGCCGGGATACAACGACATCACCATGTCTTTGAACTACCTACCGGATCTCAAAACCGAATCGACTCAGAAAACCGGATTACCAAACTTCTTCCGCAATAAAGACACCAATGCGCAAGATGAGCTGCAAACCCCGCGTGAGCATCTGATTACGTGGTTATCCGACTGGGTACGTGACTATGGCATTGATGGCTTCCGCGTCGACACCGCTAAACACGTTGAAATGGAAGCGTGGGCAGAGTTGAAAGCCAGCACCACTCAAGCGCTTGCCCAGTGGAAGCAAAACAATCCAGACAAAGCACTAGATGACCTGCCATTTTGGATGACGGGTGAAGTGTGGGCACACAGCGTGGTGAAGAGCCCATATTTCGATAACGGCTTCGATTCCATAATCAACTTCGAGTTCCAATCTGACGTAGCACCAAAAGCACTGAAGTGTTTCGCTCAACTTGATAATGATTACCGCCGTTATGCAGAACGCATCAATACCGATCCTGAGTTCAACGTGTTGAGCTACCTGTCTTCACACGATACACAGCTGTTTTGGTCAGCGCGCAGCCGCAGCTTTGATGACCAAGCTCGTGCAGCAAATGCACTGATGCTGGCTCCCGGAGCAGTACAGATCTATTACGGTGATGAGATAGCTCGTGATTTTGGCATTACTGGTTCAGACGCCCACCAAGGCACACGCTCAGATATGCCATGGGATAAGATTCATGGCGAGCGTGAAGATCTGCTGCAACATTGGCAAAAGTTGGGTGAATTCCGTAAACGCCACCCAGCGGTTGCGCAAGGTAAGCACATCACTCGCAATCAAGAAGGTTACTACGCGTTCGAACGCCAATACCAAGACGACAAAGTGCTGATCGTCTACACTGGCGAATAGCCGATTCACTCCACCAGCAAGGGAAGCATAAGCTTCCCTTTTTTATTGCTCTTTTTGCCTTTTTATCTCGTACCTCTGGTCTGATGACACACTTTTTTCTTTTTCGGCTTAATTCACACTTTGCGTTAATTACGCATTGAGGTAAGGTCAAGGATTACTCGATAAGCCGATAAAACATCGGCACAAACATACACAAAGCAATCACAATGAATTAGGTATCAGTCAGCATGCAGTTCTCAAAGTTTGGTGAAAAATTTAATCAGTATTCAGGTATCACGCAGTTAATGGACGATTTGAATGATGGTCTACGCACACCAGGTGCCATCATGCTCGGTGGAGGCAACCCAGCCGCCATTCCTGCCATGCTCGATTACTTTCACCAAGCCAGTGAGGAAATGCTCGCCAGTGGCGAACTCGTCGCCGCACTCGCCAACTACGATGGACCGCAGGGTAAAGATGCGTTCGTGAAAGCGCTGGCTCAGTTATTCCGTGAAACTTACGGTTGGGAGATTTCAGAGAAGAACATCAGCCTAACTAACGGCAGCCAAAGTGGCTTCTTCTACTTGTTCAACTTACTCGCAGGTAAACAGCCAGACGGTTCGCATAAGAAGGTGCTACTGCCTATCGCGCCTGAGTACATCGGCTATGGTGATGCTGGCATTGATGAAGATATTTTTGTCTCTTACCACCCAGAAATCGAGCTGTTAGATAACGGATTGTTTAAATATCACGTCGATTTTGAACAGCTAACCGTCGACGATTCTGTTGCGGCAATCTGCGCATCTCGCCCAACCAACCCAACGGGTAACGTACTGACAGACGAAGAAGTGCGTAAACTGGACAAACTCGCACGTGAAAACAACATCCCACTGATCATCGATAACGCCTACGGCTTGCCGTTCCCGAACATTATCTTTGAAGATGTCGAACCGTTCTGGAATGAAAACACCATCTTGTGCATGAGCCTATCCAAACTTGGCTTGCCTGGCGTGCGTTGCGGGATTGTGATTGCGAGTGAAGAAATCACTCAAGCGTTAACCAATATGAACGGCATCATCAGCCTAGCACCAGGCAGTGTGGGTCCAGCGCTGGCAAACCACATCATCGCTAAAGGCGACCTGCTTAAACTGAGTTCAGAGGTGATTAAGCCGTTTTACAAGCAGAAGTCGCAACGTGCGGTTGAACTGCTGCAAGAAGCGATTACCGATGAGCGCTTCCGTATTCACAAACCTGAAGGGGCGATCTTCTTGTGGTTATGGTTTGATGAACTGCCAATAACAACAATGGAACTGTACCAACGCTTGAAAGCGCGTGGGGTATTGATAGTCCCGGGTGAATACTTCTTTATTGGCCAGCAAGACGAATGGGACCACGCTCATCAGTGCTTACGCATGAACTACGTTCAAGACGATGAGATGATGCAGAAAGGGATTGCGATTATCGCGGAAGAAGTTGAAAAGGCTTACCAGCAAGGTCTGTAATACGAAGCAATCGCTTCGGCTACTCCAATTAAAAAGAGCGCCAACTGGCGCTCTTTCTCACTCTATAAGGCAAATAACTTGCTGATTAGTTGCTTTCTAGCAGGTTGTTGCCACCGATAGCAATTTTACGTGGTTGCATTGCTTCTGGGATTTCACGAACCAAATCAATATGTAATAAGCCGTTTTCCATTGATGCGCCAGTCACTTTTACATAATCCGCTAGCTGGAATTTACGTTCAAAGTCGCGCTCAGCAATGCCTTGGTACACGTAATTTTTGCCTTCTTCTGCTTTGCGTTCGCCCTTCACAATCAACATGTTTTCGTTTTGAGTCAGATCGAGTTGGTCTTCAGAGAAGCCAGCAACGGCCATAGTAATACGGTAGTTATGCTCGTCTTTTTGCTCAATGTTGTACGGAGGGTAACCGCCAGAAGTATTTTTCGCTGTATTCGCTTCCATCAGGTTTAGCAGACGATCAAAGCCAATTGCATTACGGTATAGTGGTGAGAAATCTACGTTACGCATAAATCTATCCTCTTAATTAAGCAATAGTCTTAGTTCGGATGAACTTCATCCTACTGGCGTGTTTATGCAAAAACCGACGCCGAACTAAGAGATTCTTATCATTCCACTGGCCTTGGTTTGGCTCGGAGACATGATATTGAATCTAAAGTTTTAAGTTGTGTGCTAAAACACCATATCCTCTTTTGAGCGATCTCGTTTTAGCGATTCCAGAGGGCTGTCTTCTAGTCTCTAGCAAGTCAGTCATCCTCTTCACAACTAGATATAAGG
>NZ_WXWT01000286.1:0-7729 GCF_009904725.1 Vibrio sp. V43_P6S15P86 | reverse complement strand
CACGGAGTTCGTGTCAGGGTATGAGGTTAATGCCTCATGATTTGCTTTTTTGTACTTTTCCTTCTAATTAATTAAGGACTTAAGTACATTTTTGTGAGAATCGAGTTGGAAAAAGCAACTAAATTAGACCGCATCCGCGCGGACTACAACGTTCACTACTGGAGCCAAGGTTTCTACGGTATTGATGACCAAGGCGAGGTTTACGTATCACCTCGTAGTGATCGTGCACATCAAATCCCTTTCAGTGCCATTGTAAATGAGCTAGAAGCGAAGCAGTTAAATCTGCCTGTATTAGTGCGCTTCCCGCAAATCGTGCACCAACGTGTGCATGGAATTTGCCACGCTTTCAACCAAGCAATTGAAGAATACCAATATCCAAACAAATATCTGTTGGTGTACCCAATTAAAGTAAACCAACAACGTGAAGTGGTGGATGAAATTCTAGCGAGCCAAGCTCAACTAGAAACCAAACAGCTTGGTCTTGAAGCGGGTAGCAAGCCAGAATTGTTGGCAGTACTTGCATTGGCTCAACAAGGCAGCTCCGTGATCGTGTGTAACGGCTACAAAGACCGTGAGTATGTGCGTCTTGCACTGATCGGTGAAAAGCTGGGCCACAAGGTATTCATCGTACTAGAGAAGCTTTCTGAGCTGGATCTGGTGCTAGAAGAAGCGAAAAGCTTGGGCGTAAAACCGCGCCTTGGTTTACGCATTCGCCTCGCCTCTCAAGGTGCGGGGAAATGGCAAGCAAGTGGCGGTGAAAAATCGAAATTTGGTTTGTCTGCATCGCAAGTGCTTAGCGTTATTGAACGTCTGAAACGCGAAGGCAGCCTAGATGCGATGCAACTGGTTCACTTCCACCTTGGTTCACAGATGGCAAACATCCGTGACGTACGTAATGGTGTGAATGAGTCTGCACGTTTCTACTGCGAACTGCGCGCACTGGGTGCAAACATCGAATACTTCGATGTGGGCGGCGGTTTGGCAGTCGACTACGACGGCACACGCAGCCAATCATCGAACTCGATGAACTACGGCCTTGCAGAGTACGCACGTAATATCGTCAACACAGTGGGCGACGTGTGTCAGCAATACGAACAACCAATGCCAGTGATCATTTCTGAATCCGGTCGTTCACTAACAGCGCACCACGCTGTGTTGATTTCTAACGTAATTGGTACAGAAACGTACCAACCGGAAGAAGTGCATGAACTTGGCGCAGATGCTCCACTTTTACTACAAAACATGTGGCGAAACTGGGAAAACTTACAAGATGGTACCGACGCTCGTGCGTTAATTGAGATCTACAACGATACCCAAAGTGATTTGGCAGAGGTACACTCTCAATTCGCAACTGGCGTGCTTAACTTGGAGCAACGTGCGTGGGCAGAGCAACTGTCACTGCGCATTTACTTCGAACTAAGCCGCAAGATGAGCACTAAAAATCGCTTCCACCGTCCAATTCTGGACGAGTTGAGCGAACGTCTTGCAGATAAGTTCTTCGTGAACTTTTCTCTCTTCCAATCTCTACCAGATGCTTGGGGTATTGATCAGGTGTTCCCTGTTCTGCCACTTTCTGGTCTTGGCGATGCGGAAGAGCGTCGTGCGGTAATGTTGGACATCACCTGTGATTCTGATGGAGCGATCGATCACTACGTTGATGGTCAAGGCATCGAGAGTACGCTACCTGTACCAGCTTGGAGCAAAGACAAACCGTACCTAATGGGCTTTTTCCTAGTAGGCGCATACCAAGAAATCCTTGGTGACATGCACAACCTATTTGGTGACACCCACAGTGCAGTAGTCAATGTTGATGAACACGGTCAATTTGAGATCAGTTACATCAATGAAGGTGATAGTGTAGAAGACATGATGCGCTACGTTCATATCGACGTGGATGCGATTCGTGACAATTACAAACAATTGGTTTCCCAAAGAGTTGAAGCCAATGAACAAGCACAAATCCTAGCAGAACTAGAACAAGGTCTAGCGGGATACACCTATTTAGAGGACTTCTGATATGAATGATTTGTTTACTAAAACCGATTATTCGCTTTACTCCAACTCTATGTCGTTTTTACGTCTACCGTACATTCGTAATCCGGTATCGGCAGACGCAGACGTTGTGGTGCTAGGGGTTCCTCTGGACATGGCTACATCTGGTCGTCCAGGCGCACGCATGGGGCCAGATGCGATTCGCCGTGCCTCAGTCAACTTGGCATGGGAAGGTAAGAAGTTCCCGTGGGACTTCAACGTATTGGATAAGCTGAAAGTGATCGACGCGGGTGACCTCGTGTTCGATTGCGGTGATGCGGAAGATTTCACTTACCGTCTAGAGGCGGCAACCAGTGAAATTCTAAAAAGCGGTAAAACCATGCTGGGATTGGGCGGTGACCACTTCATCACACTGCCTATCCTGCGTGCCTACGCGAAGCATCATGGTCAAATGGCTCTGATTCACTTTGATGCTCATACGGATACCTACGCAAATGGCAGTTCATACGACCACGGTACAATGTTCTACCATGCGCCGAAAGAAGGTTTGATCTCTGCGAAGAACTCCGTACAAATCGGTATTCGTACTGAATACAAACAGCAGGATCACGGCTTTAATGTGATTAATGCGATGCAAGCGAATGACATGTCGGTGAACGAGATCTTAGAAGAGATTCGTCGTACCGTCGCAGATAAGCCAGTGTATGTTACTTTTGACATCGACTGCTTGGATCCAGCCTTCGCACCAGGAACAGGTACACCCGTTTGTGGTGGCTTGAACTCAGACAAAGCACTGAAGATCATTCGTGGCTTAGCCGGTATGAATATTGTGGGTATGGATGTTGTAGAAGTATCGCCTCCGTACGACCACAGTGATGTTACCGCATTAGCGGGAGCAACCATCGCGCTAGAAATGCTTTACGCATACGCATCTGGCCGCGAATAAACATAATCATTTCTAAGGGAGCTTCGGCTCCCTTTTTGTTCATGGTGCCTTCTCCAGTCTTTTCTTCGTTCGAACCATGTCTTGCTCTGGCTAACCAAAACAATTCTTCTCCCCTCGATTTTAACCATAAAAACCAATGACCTATAAGTAGGTTTACATTCACAACAAATAAGAGATTTAACGTAATTCAACAAAGAAAAGCAGCCTATTTCCGAATGCAAATTAAGATTAGTTTTTCTAATGCATATTATAGATTTTTATCTTGCTCAACTTCACACTTTTCGATTGCTAATTGTACACGCAAAGACTAATATCTCGCGCAAATAGCCCCGTAACACCAAAAGTCTGTTGGCACTCTGCATTAGAGCGCTAAGGGTTTTTACGTCTTAAATTTTTTGGAGAGATACGCAAATGTCTGCTTCGTTTCCATTAGCGAAACTTACCTTTTTAATCGCAATATTGACTGCCGTGGGTCAAATGACCCAAACAATGTACGTGCCTTCAATCGGTCATATGGCGGGTGAGTTTTTGGTGTCTGCGTCATCACTTCAAGCTGTGATGGCTTGTTACCTGATTCCATATGGCTTATCGCAATTCGTGTACGGTACGTTATCGGACCGCTTAGGTCGCAAGCCAATCATCATAGCAGGCCTACTTATCTACATCGTAGGTACATTGGTGGCGCTCTTTGCACACCAATTTGAATGGTTCTTGATTGGTAGTTTCATCCAAGGTTTAGGTATTGGCTGCGGTGGTGCGATGTCACGTACTCTGACTCGCGACTGCTTTGAAGGTTCTGAGCTACACAGAGCAAATAGCTTAATCAGCATGTGTGTGATTTTCTCACCATTGTTGGCTCCCGTACTTGGCGGCTACTTAACCGAAGCGTTTGGCTGGCGCTCTAGCTACCTATTCTTAGCGCTGTTTGGCATTGCAGTGGTGATTACCATGATGACCAGCATGATGGAGACGCTACCAAAAGAGAAACGCAAGTTCGAACCAGTAGCCAAAAGCTACAAACACGTTTTGTCTGACCGCCGCTTCCAAGGCTTTTTGATCTGCCTAGTTGCGACGTTTGCTGGCGTAGGTGTGTTCGAGGCAGCAGCTGGTGTATTGCTAGGTGGTGTATTGGCATTACCAGCAACAACGGTAAGTTTACTGTTTATCTTACCGATCCCGGGTTACTTGGTGGGTGCCGGCTTATCTAGCTACATCGCGCAGCGTCGCTCTGAGCGTCGTGCTTTAAATGTGGGCTTGGTATCGATTTTTGTTGGCTCTGCTATTGTGCTCATCCCTGGCTTGTTTGGTTTAACCACGGCGTTAACGCTGGTTGGTGGCGCAACCGTGTACTTTTTGGGTGCGGGTATCCTATTCCCAGCCGCAACAACCGGAGCAATTGCGCCATTCCCATATCATGCAGGAACAGCAGGCGCGACATTGGGTGGCATGCAAAACTTGGGAGCAGGTATTGCGACCTTGCTTGCATCACTATTTCCAGCGCACAACCAGATGCCACTAGGTGTTTTGATGATGGCAATGTCGGTAATTGCAATGCTTGGGCTCATGTGGGTAAATCGAGCGCACAACCACTCAAACGAAGTGCCGCAAGTCATCTGATCATTATCGACTAACGTTCAAAATCCAAAAGGGACACACTAAACTAGTGTGTCCCTTTTTTCATATCACACTATATCGATTTACCGATGAGAATGATTTAACTTTCGAATTGATATTTGTTAAAAATAACAGCTGCTTACACAATGTGTTTTCAGCTCCCTTCAAATTAAGTAGCCAACTCGGAAATATTGAGAATTCTCACTTTTTCGGCACACCCCATAACAAAGAATGGACAACTGAAAACCACTAACGAAATTAAAGCCCAGCCCTCAGGATGAGGCCACTTGGGTGTACAATAAGGATAAAAACAGATGCGTTTCACTTTAACTACGTTGGCCGTCTCGGTCGCGCTTGTCGCCGGATGCAGCAATCAAGGAACTCCCAGCATGACTCAATACTCCCAATCACAGATCGTTGCTCAACAAACTCAAGCTCCGGTTGCGAAAAAAGTCCCTCACGCGATGACTATTCATGGTGATACTCGCGTTGATAACTACTACTGGATGCGTGACGACGAGCGTAAAGATCCGGAAATTTTGCAGCACCTAGAGCAAGAAAATCAGTATGCGGAAACCGTTCTCAAGCACACTGAAGCTCTTCAAAATGAGCTATTTGAAGAAATTAAAGGTCGCATAGCAAAAGACGACAACTCCGTTCCTGTGCGTAAAGGCAACTACTTCTACTCAAGTGAAGTGACCGGAGATAACGAATACGAAGTTCACCTTCGAGCTAAAGACTTTGCAGGCAAAAACAAGCAAGTCATTTTAGATGTCAATGAACTTGCAAAAGAACATGAGTTCTTCAGTATTGGCGGCTTGTACGTCAGTCCGAATGAAAACTTACTAGCGTATGGCGAAGATACATTAAGCCGCCGCGTTTACACTCTTAAGATCAAAGACCTGAAAACAGGCAATTACCTACAAGATGAAATCGAAGGCGCCTCAAGCGCGATTGCATGGCAGAACGATAACAACGCCTTTTACTACATCAAAAAAGATCCACAGACCTTGCTGGGCTACCAAGTGTATCGTCATGTTTTAGGCACGCCACAAAGCAGTGATGAGTTGATTTTTGAAGAAACCGACAGCGCCTATTACACCTCACTAAGCAAAAGCAAAGATGGCGAAGATATTTATATCTGGCATTCCAGTACAGAAACCAGCGGCGTCTCCATCATCGATGCGAACAACCCTAAAGCAAAGGCGAAGCCTTTTTATCCTCGTGAAAATGGCATTGAATACAGCATTTCTAAGCTAGGCGATTGGTATTACATTTATACCAACTATCAAGCCGTGAACTTCCGTTTGATGAAAGTTAAGCAAGAAGAGATGCACGATCGCTCTAAGTGGCAAGACGTGATTGCCGCAGACGACAACACTCAACTTGTCGACTTCGAGCTATTCGATGATCACCTCGTCTATGAGCAGCGCTCTAACGGCCTAGCAAGCGTCACTGTACGTCAGCTCTCAACAGGAAAAGAATTCCCCCTCACATTTAATGACGATGCGTTTGCAGCCTATTTGACAGGTAACCTAGAGCTGGATAACGAGAAAGTTCGTATTTATTACAGCAGTTTAACCACTCCAGGAACCTACTACGATTTCGATCTAAAAACGGGCGAGTCAGAAATCATGAAGCAAACACCTGTACTTGGTGATTTTAATCCTGACAATTACCAATCAGAACGCATTATGATCACAGCCCGTGACAGTAAAGAAGTACCCGTTTCTTTGGTGTATCGTAAAGACTTATTTAAGAAGGATGGTACGAATCCACTCTACCAATATGGTTATGGATCTTATGGCGCAACCATTGAGCCAACTTTCCGCTCGACACGTTTGAGTCTATTAGACCGCGGCTTTGTTTACGCCATCGCTCACATTCGCGGTTCTGAAATGCTTGGCCGTCCTTGGTATGAGGATGGTAAAAAACTCACCAAGCAAAACACATTCAACGACTTTATTGATGTGACTAAAGGTTTGGTTGAACAAGGCTATGGCGCGAAAGATAAAGTCTTCGCTGTTGGTGGCTCTGCAGGAGGTCTCTTAATGGGGGCAATCATCAACCAAGCACCAGAACTGTACCGCGGTATCGGTGCACATGTTCCGTTTGTGGACGTGGTAACCACTATGCTCGATGAATCAATTCCATTGACCACCAATGAGTATGATGAATGGGGTAACCCAAATAACAAAACATACTATGACTATATGTTGAGTTACTCGCCTTACGACAACATCAAGGCGCAAAACTACCCGAACATGTTGGTAACGACTGGCTTGCACGACTCTCAAGTACAGTACTTTGAACCAATGAAGTGGGTCGCCAAACTTCGTGAAATGAAGACAGACGATAACGTCTTGTTGTTCAAAACCGATATGGAAGCCGGACACGGCGGCGCATCTGGTCGATTTAAGCGCTTAAAAGAAGATGCGCTAGAGTATGCCTTCTTCCTCGATTTACTCGATAAAAAATAAGCGTATTAATAGAACTGCATCTCTTCTAAAAAACTATCCACCGGCATAGCCGGTGGTTTTTCATATGCGCCTATAAGGCTCTCCTACTGGCAGCGCCCTAGCAGGCGCGTAGTGATCTGACATTTGCATATGACTATTTCCTGCGGCCCGTAAACGGGCTACCTGAATACGGGATCGACAATTGCTCTCCCATTTTATCCTGCTCTAGTTGGTGCTTTATGTAACTTTGTATCTTGCCGGTGTTTTTTCCTACCGTATCGACATAATACCCTCGACACCAAAATTCTCGATTCCTGTACTTAAACTTCAAATCTCCAAATCGCTCATAGAGCATCAGACTACTTTTTCCTTTCAAATACCCCATAAACGAGGAAACGCTCATCTTAGGTGGTATCTCTAAAAGCATATGAATATGATCTGCGCAGCATTCCGCTTCAATAATATTCACATTTTTCCATTCACATAGTTTTCTAAGTATCTCGCCTACTGCCCTTCGTTTCTCACCATAGAACACCTGCCTTCGGTACTTAGGTGCAAAAACCACATGATATTTACAGTTCCATCGCGTATGCGCTAAGCTCTTTTCGTCCCCCATTGGGACCCCCTTTCAATTCTTAATTAACTCTTGCAGTTGCCAGACCACAAGACGTTTTTATCAAATTGAAAGGGGTTATATAACTGACTTATAGCTGTAAGC
>NZ_WXWT01000189.1:0-7741 GCF_009904725.1 Vibrio sp. V43_P6S15P86 | reverse complement strand
GCCGAATGAGGGGCCAACTCTCTATATCGTACCGACTCCAATCGGAAATTTAGCGGATATCACACAACGTGCTATCGAAATTCTGTCGACGGTGGACATCATTGCTGCTGAGGATACTCGACATACGGGTAAATTACTGTCTCACTTCAATATTCAAACCAAAACTTTTGCTCTGCATGATCACAATGAACAGCAAAAAGCACAGGTTTTGGTAGAAAAGCTGCTTTCCGGTCAGTCTATCGCGTTAGTTTCTGACGCTGGTACGCCACTTATCAGCGACCCAGGATATCATTTGGTAACAAAATGTCGTCAAGCGGGCGTTAGAGTTGTGCCGCTTCCTGGTGCTTGCGCGGTCATTACGGCGTTAAGTGCATCAGGCTTGCCATCCGATCGCTTTAGCTTCGAAGGCTTTTTACCACCGAAAAGCAAAGGCCGTAAGGATAAATTCCTAGAGATTGCTTCGGTAGAGCGTACGTGTATTTTTTACGAGTCACCGCACCGTATTTTGGACTCTCTACAAGACATGTTAGACGTTCTTGGCCCAGATAGAGAAGTCGTGTTGGCGAGAGAACTAACGAAAACCTTTGAAACCATTCAAGGTATGCCATTAGGTGAGTTAATTGAGTGGGTGAAAGGTGACGATAACCAACAGCGTGGCGAAATGGTATTGTTGGTGCATGGTTATCGCGAAACCGCGGACGATTCATTGCCAGACGATGCCTTGCGTACATTAGGGATTTTAACCAAAGAGCTGCCTTTGAAAAAAGCAGCGGCTTTGGTAGCAGAAATTCATAACTTGAAGAAGAATGCGTTGTATAAGTGGGGCTTAGAAAATTTAGACTAAGCACGGCTAACGAGACACATGGTAAAGCGGGTCGATGTGAAAATATCGGCCTTTTTTAGGCTCAATGTTTGATGGTTAGGTTAAAAAAGCACCACTCAATGCATTCATTTCATCATATCTGTGATCTCACTAGACTCTGAGTAGATAACTCTATACAATCCGCCCTCGGAGTTGACTGGGTAGTCGCTGCTTTACTGATGTCCTTCGGGAGACTGACGTTGAAGTCCTTTGGGAGACTGACGTTGACGTCCTTCGGGAGACTGGTAAAGGGGAGGAAAGTCCGGGCTCCATAGAGCAGGGTGCCAGGTAACGCCTGGGGGGCGCAAGCCTACGACAAGTGCAGCAGAGAGAAGACCGCCGATGGCCCTAGGGCACAGGTAAGGGTGAAAGGGTGCGGTAAGAGCGCACCGGACGACTAGCAATAGTTCGTTGCAGGGTAAACTCCACCCGGAGCAAGACCAAATAGGCCTCCACATTGCGTTGCTCGCGTAAGGAGGCGGGTAGGTTGCTTGAGCCAGTGAGCGATTGCTGGCCTAGACGAATGGCTACCGCCGCGCAAGCGGAACAGAACCCGGCTTATGTGTCGACTCCAACTATTCGAGACCCATCACTACTTTTTGTAGTGATGGGTTTTTTGCATTTTATTGACGCAAACCCTGTCATTACCAATAAACTTGGCGTTAAATCACGTCTGACTTTAGACTTGAGGTGGCGATGATGTGGGAAATCAGTACACTATGGTAGGTTGATCTTTTGCTATAAGTATTCAGCATGAGAGAGCAACATATCTTAAAATCGCTTCAAGATCATTCAACGAGAAAGCTATGACCGAAACCTTCCAACATATTTCCGTGTTATTAAATGAATCCATTGATGGCTTAGCTATCAAACCAGACGGTATCTATATCGATGGAACATTTGGCCGTGGCGGTCACAGCCGGACTATTTTATCTAAACTCGGCGAAAACGGCCGACTGTACAGTATCGATCGTGACCCTCAAGCGATAGCTGAAGCAGGCAAAATCAATGATCCTCGCTTCACCATCATTCATGGTCCATTTTCTGGCATTGCTGAGTATGCTAAAGAGTATGACTTGGTTGGCAAAGTTGATGGCGTTCTACTGGATTTAGGTGTTTCTTCTCCGCAGTTAGACGACGCAGAGCGTGGCTTTAGCTTTATGAAAGACGGCCCGCTAGATATGCGTATGGACCCAACATCAGGTATTCCCGTATCTCAATGGCTAATGGAAGCTGACCTCGATGATATTACCTGGGTGATTCGTGAGTTTGGTGAAGACAAACACGCGCGCCGTATTGCCAAAGCGATTGTTGCCTACCGTGAAGACGAAGAAAATGAACCTCTGGTACGTACTGGCCAGCTTGCGAAGCTGATCTCAGATGCTGCACCCAAAAGCTTTAAAGAGAAAAAACACCCTGCGACTCGTGCGTTCCAGGCATTTCGTATTTACATCAACAGTGAGTTAGAAGAAATTGATACGGCACTAAAAGGCGCGGCAAGTATTCTGGCTCCTGAAGGTCGTTTATCTGTCATCAGTTTCCACTCTCTGGAAGACCGTATGGTCAAACGTTTTATCCGTAAAGAGAGCAAAGGACCTGAAGTGCCACATGGCATTCCAATGACTGAAGAGCAAATTCGTGCTCTTGGTAGTGCGAATATGAAAGCGGTGAGCAAAGCGATTAAGCCAAGCAAACAAGAAATTGAAATGAACCCTCGTTCGCGCAGCTCTGTGCTAAGAATTGCAGAAAAGCTTTAATTATTATGACGAAACCCACTCCTAACCTTGCTAAGTTGATTGCAACGGATCTTATCACCGTTGGTCGCTGGCCATTAGTGTTGTTGCTATTGATCGTGGCATCGGCAATGGGAGTGGTATTTGCTACCCACCATGCGCGTCAAGCGATCACCGAAAAAGATCACACTTTGGTTGAACGAGAGCGTTTAGATAGCGAATGGCGCAACCTGATGTTGGAAGAAACGGCCCTCGCGGAACACAGTCGTGTTCAAGACCTTGCCAAAAAAGAACTTGAAATGAAACGACCTGATGGCGATAAAGAAGTGGTTGTCACGCTCAAATGATTAGAAAGAAAACCAACACGAAACCAAGCAACAAGCGTAAACCTGTCGCGAAAGAAAAAAACGCTTCGGGGGATACGAAAACCGAGAAAAAAGCAGTGAAAGTGGAGGTTGAAGAATCCTTTCTGATTCGTTGGCGCTTCCATCTATTACTGTTTTTTGTCTTTTGTGCATTTGCACTTTTGGTGGCGCGCGTAGCCTATATTCAAATCATTGAACCGGATAACCTGATTAAACAAGGTGACCTACGCTCGGTTCGTGTGAAATCCATCCCTTCTGCACGCGGTATTATTTCGGACCGAAATGGTGAGCCGCTCGCTGTCAGCGTGCCTGTTGAGGCCGTTTGGGCGGATCCCGCGACGATATTTAAAGAAAATGCCTTAAGCCAGACCAAGAGTTGGTATGCATTAGCGGATGTTCTTGGTGTTGACCGACAAGGGTTGATAGACAAAATCAAGCGCAATGAAAAACGCCGCTTTATCTACTTGCAGCGCCAGGTCAGTCCGGCCATGGCGAACTATATTCGTGAGCTAAAGCTGCCAGGTGTTGGCCTTAAGTCGGAATCTCGTCGTTATTATCCTGCAGGTGAGGTTAGTGCTCACTTAGTCGGTGTAACAGGCATTGACGGGCATGGCCTAGAAGGTGTGGAGCGTAGCTACGATGAGTGGCTCACTGGCGCGGCGGGTAAGAAAACTATTCGTAAAGACCGTTATGGTCGTGTTGTGGAAAACATTGCTTGGCAAGACAAGCAAGAAGGTAAATCACTTCAGTTAACCATCGATCAGCGCCTACAGGCGATTGCGTACCGTGCGATTAAGCAAGCCGTTGCGGACCACCGCGCCACTTCAGGTTCCGTTGTCATGTTGGATGTAAAAACGGGCGCCGTATTGGCCATGGTTAATGCTCCTTCTTATAACCCTAACAATCGTAGCGATTGGCAAAGCTATCAAATGCGTAACCGAGTGATCACGGACTCAATGGAGCCCGGTTCGACCATTAAGCCTTTCGTTATTTTAGCCGCCTTAGAAAATGGGATAGCCGATAAAGATACCATCGTAGATACCGGTAATGGTGTCCTACGTTTAGGTGGTAGTCGAGTCAGAGATGTCTCTCGCGTAGGCAAAGCGAGCTTGACCACGATCCTTAAAAAGTCGAGTAATATCGGTGTGACGAAGCTAGCAATGCAAATGCCGGTAGAGGCGCTTCTTGGGCTGTACAGTTCAGTGGGTTTTGGTGAGCTTTCTGGCCTAAACCTAGTTGGGGAAGTGACGGGTATTTTTCCTACACGAACTCGTTGGTCGCCAATTGAGCGCGCCACGATTGCGTTTGGTTATGGTCTATCAATTACACCAATCCAGCTAGCCCATGCTTATGCGACGCTTGGAAACCTTGGCAAATACGAGCCTATTCATATTATCGAAAGCAATGATCATGACATGTCACGTCAAGTGGTGAGTGCGAAGTATGCGCGTCAAGTATTAGACATGTTGGAAACCGTAACTCAAAAAGGGGGCTCGGCTCGCAGAGCGGCAGTTCCTGGTTATCGAGTGGGAGCGAAAACAGGTACATCACGTAAAGCTTCTGCTGGTGGGTACAGCGACGAGTACATCACCTACACGGCTGGGCTTGCTCCGGTTAGCGATCCGCGAATTGCTTTGGTGGTGATCGTAAACGAGCCTCAAGGTGATGACTACTATGGTGGTTCGGTAGCGTCTCCTGTCTTCTCTGAAATCATGAAAGGCGCGCTGCAAATACTCAATGTTGCACCTGACGAAAACAAATTCCAACAGTAAGCCCTGTGGTTTACTGAGCAAACAAAATTAAGAAAACCTGAGCCAAAGCTCGGAGAACAAATATGACTAAAGCCATCAGTATGGACGTGCTGCTTTCCCCTTGGGTGGATTGCCCTAGCTTATCGTCCGTTCTTGTTTCTGAATTGGAGCTCGACAGCCGAAGAGTTCAACCTGGAACCACGTTTGTAGCAGTGATTGGCCATGTTGTGGATGGGCGTAAATTCATTGCCTCTGCCATTGAGCAAGGCGCCAATGCGGTTCTAGCGCAAGCCTGCGATGTCAAAACACATGGTACGGTGGAAATCATTGATGATGTTCCCGTCATTTACATCGATAGGTTGGACCAACGTTTATCCGCAATTGCTGGAAAGCTCTATGCTTACCCTGATATGGATTTGATTGGTGTCACCGGCACCAACGGCAAAACCACCATTACCCAGTTAATAGCGCAATGGCTAGAACTGCTTGACCATAAAGCGGCGGTAATGGGAACAACAGGAAATGGCTTCCTCAATAACTTGCAACAAGCTGCGAATACAACGGGGAATGCCGTTGAAATTCAGAAAACGCTCTCCTCTCTCGCAAATCAACAAGCCACATACACCGCGCTAGAAGTATCTTCCCATGGCCTGACGCAAGGTCGTGTCAAAGCACTATCATTTGCGGCGGGCGTGTTTACTAACTTAAGTCGTGACCACTTAGATTATCATGGCACGATGGAAGAGTATGCCAATGCAAAGCTTGGGTTGTTCACGCAACACCAATGTGAACGTGCCATTATCAATGTTGATGATGAAGTCGGTCATCAATGGGCGTCGCAGTTAAGTAATGCGATCGCTGTTTCGCTCAAGCCGAACACTGAATTTGAAAGCGCAATTTGGGCGACGGAAGTCAGTTACGCAGAGTCAGGGATTACTATTAAGTTCGATGGTAAATTTGGCTCAGGTGAATTGCACGCGCCTTTGATTGGTGAGTTTAATGCAACCAACTTAATGCTTGCTTTTGCGACCTTATTAAGCTTAGGTAAAGAGAAACAAGCGTTACTCGAAACCGCAGGTCAACTGCAACCTGTACTCGGCCGAATGGAGTTATTCCAAACTGAGGATCGTGCCAAAGTCGTGGTCGATTATGCTCATACTCCTGATGCTTTAGAAAAAGCGCTGCAAGCTTTACGAGTTCATTGTGAAGGCCAGCTGTGGGCTATTTTTGGCTGCGGTGGCGATCGCGATGCAGGTAAACGCCCGATGATGGCGGAAATTGCAGAGCGACTAGGTGATAGAGTGGTGCTGACTGACGACAATCCACGCAGCGAAGATCCGGTTCAGATTGTGAAAGACATGTTAGCTGGGCTGTCAAAACCTGCTGAAGCGATTGTTCAGCATGACCGCTTCAAAGCACTGTCTTATGCCATTGAAAATGCTTCGCCAAACGACATTATCTTGTTAGCTGGAAAGGGCCATGAAGATTATCAGATTCGTAATGGCGAAACGATTCTTTACTCCGACCGCGATTCCGCAATGCAACTTTTAGGATTGACCTCATGATCAAAGTAACGTTATCTCAAATTGCAGACATCACTCGTGGTGAGCGATTCGGCGACGATCTACTTATTGACGCGGTTTCTACTGATACACGAACGATTGATCGTGGGGCTCTATTTGTGGCGTTAGTAGGGGAGCGCTTTGATGCGCACAACTTTTGCCAACAAGCGGTAGATGCAGGTGCCGGTGCTTTACTCGTAGAAAAACGCTTAGATGTGAATGTGCCGCAAATTGTGGTGTCGGATACCAAACTTGCATTGGGTGAGTTTGCTTCTTGGGTGCATCAAGCATGCAAAACACCTACCGTTGCCATCACCGGAAGTTGCGGTAAAACGACCGTAAAAGAAATGGTTGCGAGTATCCTGCAATTGAAAGGCAAAGTGTTATTCACGGCGGGTAACTTCAATAATGATATTGGTGTTCCGTTGACATTATTGCGCTCACAGCAGGATGACGATTATGCCGTGATTGAGCTTGGTGCTAATCATATAGGTGAAATTGCTTACACGACTCAGTTAGTAAAACCAGATATCGCGTTAGTGAACAATGTAGCCGCCGCTCACCTTGAAGGCTTTGGTTCTATTGATGGCGTGAAACAAGCCAAAGGTGAAATTTACCAAGGTCTTGCTGCAGGTAGTATTGCGATTGTCAATTTAGACAGCAATGGCGAAACAAAGTGGGAAAGCGTGCTGGCGGATAAGGAAGTTATCACCTTCTCACAAAGTAATTCTGCGGCTGATTACTATGCATCAAATATCGTGATGAATGCCGCGGGAGAGGCCAGCTTTAACCTACATATCGCAGCAAGCTCACAAGAAATTGAACTGTCTCTGGGTATTATAGGTCAACACAACGTGGCGAATGCAATCGCTGCTTCTATTATTGCGTTACAAATGGGCGCCACATTAGAAGAGGTTCGCGCTGGCCTTAAACATTTAAACAAAGTGAAAGGCCGCGTCGAGGTTGAAGCGCTGAGCGAAAAAATCAAATTGATTGATGACAGCTACAACGCAAGCGTGCCAGCCATGAAAGCGGCGGTTGACTTATTGGCTGCTTTCCCAGGTCAGCGCTGGCTGATTTTAGGTAATATGGCGGAATTGGGCGAGGAAAGTCTTGCACTTCATCGTCAAGTCGGGGAACATGCTGCCCCACAAAAATTTGAACATGTTCTCACATATGGTGCAGACGCCAAGGTGATCAGTGAGCTTTGCCAAGGCATTCATTTTGAGACGCACCAAGAGATGATTGAATACATCAAGCAGCATCTAGACCAAGCCGTTCCTGAAAACCATACGATTTTGGTGAAAGGAGCGAACGGTGCACGTATGTTTGAAGTCGCTGCTGCTTTGAAGGAGTATTATTAATGATTATTTGGCTTGCCGAGCTGCTACAGCCATACCTGTCTTTTTTCCGATTGTTTGAATACTTGTCTTTTCGAGCAATTCTAAGCGTATTAACCGCTCTGGGT
>NZ_WXWT01000024.1:0-7832 GCF_009904725.1 Vibrio sp. V43_P6S15P86 | reverse complement strand
CCCCTAAATTAAGCTCCGACAGTAGAACCTGACTGTTTATATTTTCTATTGATATTTCTAGACGGTTAGGATGTGAAACATCACACTTAAATAGCGCAGTATTAGTGTGGCTGGAAGCACAAGCAGATGAACTAAAAATAAGTCCAAGCAAAGAAATGTTACGCAGCATTTTTAATCGAAGCATATTTTTTGTAAGCCTTTTCTAATTTGACGTCGTATTGATTTTTCTGATACTCAGAACCATTGTAACCACGAGCAAAGGCAGCCCAATTTTTATCTCTTATATGTTCACCTAAGCCAGACTTTTGGATAAACGTAACAAAAGCCTCAAGTTGTTTCTTCTCCGACTCGAATACAGCTTTAACAAAGGATTCAGCGGTAACATGACCAGCTAACTTGAAATTAAAGCCCATAATTTGGAAACGTCCCCAAGATGCGGAGCGGATTGCTGCATTTGAATTCAGTTCAATCGCTTTATTTAAACGTACGTATTCTGAGATACCACCAACGTACAGACTTCGATTCCAATGCCGACTTGAAATACTCGGATGACTGTTATCGTAGGCTCTTGAAGTGAGTCTCGAAAATATATGAGCCTCAAACAAAATCTTTGGCTTACCATTGCTAAAGTAGGCTTCTCCTCGGCTCTCAACTTCAGCTACAGCTTTAATAGCAGCGACTTCGCATCCAAGAGTTTCAGCTACTTTGCTATAATCCAAGTCCGTCAACGCATCTCTTGAGCCAACCAAGGGTAACGTATATGCCACCGCAGTCTCAGGTGTTCGTTTTAAATACTCATTTAGCTTACGATGGCTTCTTCCATTCACATCTATCCTTCCATCTGGACGAGCCATCCCAACAAGGTTTTTCTGAAAAGCTTTAATTGCGGCGACAGTCTTGGAGTTTTCCGGTCTAGAGCCTAGTTTCCCATCCACTTTAAGCTCCTTTACTCCCTTTAAAGAACCAAGCAATTGGTTAATAGACCTTTGTACCGTACGAATATCAACATCCACATTTTTACCACCCAAGCCAACAGAGCCGCTTATTCTTATTGAGGCCATGAAAGTACCTCCTTTTTAAATTTTGGAGGAGATTGTCATGCCCAATAAAGCTTAGAAAAATATCATTAAGAATTGTTTTCAATAATTTAGGTCAACTATGCAATACCTCATCCAATATTTACATAACAACGTATTTTCACTCGACGCAGATAACAAAAAACCCAGCACTATGGCTGGGTTTTGGTGTTCTAGTGGCTAATGCATTAACCGATGTGCGTTGCGCCGCCCATGTACTTCTGAAGTACTGCAGGGATTGCAATGCGACCGTCTGCTTCTTGGTTGTTTTCTAGGATAGCGACCATGGTACGACCTACAGCTAGACCAGAACCGTTTAGCGTGTGTACAAGCTCAGGTTTCTTCTCGCCTTTACGACGGAAACGCGCTTGCATACGACGAGCTTGGAAGTCCCACATGTTAGAACATGAAGAGATTTCACGGTAAGTTTCTTGAGCTGGAACCCAAACTTCTAGGTCGTAAGTTTTACGAGCGCCGAAGCCCATATCACCTGTACAAAGAACCACTTTACGGTAAGGAAGCTCTAGAAGTTGTAGAACTTTCTCAGCGTGACCTGTTAGCTCTTCTAGCGCATTCATTGAATCTTCTGGCTTAGTGATTTGTACTAGCTCAACTTTGTCGAACTGGTGCATACGAATCAGACCACGAGTATCACGACCGTATGAACCCGCTTCTGAACGGAAACACGGCGTGTGAGCTGTCATCTTGATTGGTAGATCCGCTTCGTCAGAAATCGTGTCACGAACTAGGTTCGTTACAGGTACTTCTGCCGTAGGGATTAGAGACAGTTTACGTGGCTCTTCGTCGTTTACTTTTTCTGCTAGAGGCTCTGTGTGGAAAAGGTCTTTACCGAACTTAGGAAGCTGACCAGTACCGAATAGGCTGTCAGAGTTTACTAGGTAAGGTACGTACATTTCTGTGTAGCCGTGTTCTTCTGTGTGAAGATCTAGCATGAACTGAGCGATTGCACGGTGTAGACGAGCAAATTGGCCTTTCATCACGATGAAACGTGCGCCAGTGATCTTAACTGCACTTGCGAAGTCTAGACCGCCACCCATTTCACCTAGGTCAACATGGTCTTTTAGTTCGAAGTCGTAAGTCTTAGGCTCACCCCAACGAGAGATTTCGACGTTGTCATTTTCGTCTTTGCCATCTGGCACTTCATCTGCTGGGATGTTTGGTACAGAAAGCGTGAATTCGTCTAGCTGAGCCATTACTTGCTCAAGTTCAACTTTCTTCGCGTCAAGATCGCTACCTAGAGTACCGATTTGTTTCTTGATCTCTTCTGCGCCTTCTTTGTCGCCAGCCGCCATTTTTTGGCCGATTTGTTTGGAGATGGAGTTACGCGTGGATTGTAAATTTTCTACTTCTACTTGAATGGACTTACGTTGTTCTTCAAGTTTACGAATAGTCTCTACGTCTAGCTTAAAGCCACGACGCGCCAGTTTAGCAGCTGTTTCATCCAGCTCTGTACGAAGTAATTTAGAATCCAGCATTGTTAATCCTATGCTTTTTGTTGTGAAATCACGCGCACTTTCCAAGCGTACGCGTTAAAAAAATTTACTGAACAAATGTATCCAAAAACGCCTACTTTTCATAGCGCTTTTGTTGGCTATTTGCGTCTAATTTAGCCAAGTAATCTAACTTTTCGCCGATTTTGGTTTCTAGACCGCGATTTGTTGGCTGATAATACTTACGATCCGCCATTTCTGGTGGCAAATATTGCTCACCGGCTGCATAGGCACCCGGCTCATCGTGAGCATAACGATACTCTGCTCCATAACCCATGTCTTTCATCAAACTGGTAGGTGCATTTCGAAGGTGATGAGGCACTTCATATTCAGGTAAGTTATGAGCATCTGTGAGCGCTTGTTTCCATGCCACGTACACCGCATTACTTTTTGGCGCGCACGCTAAGTAAACGATCGCCTGTGCAATCGCACGTTCACCTTCTGCCGGACCAACACGGGTAAAGCAATCCCACGCGGAGAGTGCGACTTGCATGGCTCTAGGGTCCGCGTTGCCAACATCTTCCGATGCTATCGCAAGTAATCGGCGAGCGATGTAGAGCGGATCACAACCTGCAGCGATCATACGTGCAGCCCAATATAAAGCGGCGTCTGGATTTGAACCACGAATGGACTTGTGAACCGCAGAGATTAAGTCGTACCAGATATCACCTTTGTTATCGAAGCGAGAGACCTTTTCTCCCGCAACTTCCGCAAGCAACTTAAGCGTGATTTCTTTTTCACCTTGCGCATTGTCTTCTGCCATATCGTATAGCAGCTCAAGGTAGTTAAGAGACATGCGAGCATCACCGTTAACTAGCTCTGCTAGGCGATCTAGTACGTTATCGGCGAAATGTGCTGGTATATTCCCCAAGCCGCGCTCTTTGTCGTTAATCGCTTGATCAAGCGCCAGCGATATTTCGCTCTGGCCAAGAGAAGTCAACTTGTAAACGCGAGCACGCGAGAGTAATGCGTTGTTTAACTCAAACGAAGGGTTCTCTGTAGTCGCACCGATAAACGTAACCGTACCGTCTTCAATATGTGGTAAAAACGCATCTTGCTGTGATTTGTTAAAGCGATGCACCTCATCCACGAATAAGATAGTGCGGCGACCTGCCATTTTGTTCTCACGCGCTTTGTCGATCGCAGCACGGATCTCTTTAACGCCAGACGTCACCGCAGATACACGCTCAACTTCGGCGTTGGCATAGTTTGCTGCCACTTCCGCTAATGTAGTTTTACCTGTGCCAGGTGGTCCCCACAAAATCATCGAGTGGATGTGCCCCGCCTCTAGCGCTCGGCGTAGGGGTTTACCCGGACCTAAAATATGCTGCTGCCCAATATACTGTTCGATTGTTTGTGGTCTCATACGAGCAGCAAGGGGACGAAAATCTTCGTCCCCTGAGAAATCTAACGTGTAATTACTCACTACCAATTAATTCCTTTGGTCATCCACTTCCACGCCATCTGGAATTGTGAATGTAAATCTGTCTACCTTTGGTTTACCAAGCTTAACATTACTAAAAGTAAACAGCCCTTTCTGGCCATCTTGCTCAATGACGTTAAAGCCTTTCACTACGCCTTTTGTATCAATATTAATCTGGAATTGGCCTTGAGTAGAGTCAATTGCCGTTGGAATGAGCGTAAACTCATTACCTTTCTGAGAAATCTTATAGTTATCCCAGTCGCTTGCTCTATTGCGAGTTAACAGCACAAATGGTGTTTGCTCGGTCGCTTGCTCTTGCCAGTAAATGCTTACTTGCTCAATGAATGGGCTGTAATACCACAACGTCTTGCCATCAGATACTAAAAGGTTTTCATCAGGGAAAGTCGTACTCCAACGGAACAAGCTTGGACGAGCGATTTCAACCGTGCCCTCACCTTCCATTACCGTTTCACCTTCAGGGCTGATCACTTGCTGGGAGAAATCGGCACTGAAACCCTCGTTCATTGCGAGACGTTTATTGAGTTCATCTTTGGGAGATGCTGCATTCGCAGCTGAGAAGAAAGAAACGCTTAAAACTAGCGCTGAGAAAAGTTTCGCTGAAAATCGTTTTTTCATTCAGATACCTATCAGAGGGTCAAAGACCTAAAGTTACTCACCTCAATTGGACTGAAGTGAGTAAAACAAGTTCATTAATCTTTTGGCGGCGCAGGAGCTAAAACTTCGCGGTTACCGTTGTGACCCGGTGCACTCACGATACCTTGCGCTTCAAGTTGCTCAACAATACGGGCGGCACGGTTGTAACCGATCTTAAATCGACGCTGTACGCCAGAAACAGAGCCTCGACGTGACTGAACTACGTGCTCAACGACTTGATCGAAGAGTGGATCCACATCTTCATCCGCTTCCATTTGCTCACCTGGCAATAAGCTTTCTGGACTTTGATCTCCGCTGATGATCTCTTCAATGTAGTTCGGTTTACCACGCGCTTTCCAGTTGTTTACAACAGCATGAACATCATCATCTGATGCAAATGCACCGTGGACACGAGTCGTATGGCTTGAGCCTGGTGGTAAGTACAACATATCACCCATACCAAGCAGTGATTCTGCACCACCTTGGTCTAGAATCGTACGGGAGTCTGTTTTAGTCGATACCGTAAACGCAACACGAGTTGGAATATTCGCTTTAATCAGACCAGTGATAACATCCACCGATGGACGCTGAGTCGCAAGAATTAAATGAATACCTGCCGCACGCGCCTTTTGTGCCAAGCGTGCAATCAGTTCTTCTACCTTCTTACCAACCACCATCATCAGGTCAGCAAATTCATCGACAACAACAACGATGTAAGGCAGTTTTTCTAACAATGGCGGTTCCGTATCCATACTGTCGCCTTCTTGCCAGAATGGATCATGAATTGGGTGACCCGCTTCTGCCGCCATCTTCAACTTCTCGTTAAAGCCTTTCACATTACGAACGCCCAATGCCGACATCAATTTATAACGACGTTCCATCTCACCCACACACCAACGTAGAGCGTTTGATGCGTCTTTCATATCAGTCACAACTTCAGAAAGAAGATGAGGGATACCTTCGTAAATAGAAAGCTCTAGCATTTTCGGGTCAATCATGATGAAGCGCACATCTTCTGGACCTGCTTTATATAGCATGCTCAAAATCATCACGTTCACACCCACCGACTTACCAGAACCAGTTGTACCTGCTACTAGCACGTGAGGCATCTTCGCGAGATCAGCCACAACAGCTTCGCCCGCAATGTCTTGACCTAACACAACCGTTGTTGGTGACGTTGCTTGCTCAAACTGAGGGCTACTGATGACATCAGATAAATAGACCGTCTGACGACTCATGTTTGGCAGTTCCAAACCGATGTAAGGCTTGCCAGGGATTACTTCTACAACACGTACAGCCATTGCAGACAATGCACGCGCTAAGTCAGTTGAAAGACCAGAAATACGGCTTACTTTTACCCCCGGCGCCAAATCAAGCTCAAAACGAGTGATCACTGGACCAGGATAAATCCCCACCACGTCGGCTTTGATTTTGTAGTCCGCTAGCTTGCTCTCAACCAATCGAGCGACCTGCTCTAGCGCATCTCGGTCGATAAAGTTTTCGCGTTTTTCTGGATGGTAAAGCAACTCGAGCGTTGGAAGTGGCTCTTCTGGAACAGGCAAGTTTTCTTCTTTCTGTACCAAAAATGGGTTCTGTGTCGCTGCTACTTTGGCTTGCGCACTAGAAACCATGTCTTGGAATGCCGCTACATCTTCGTCGCCATCTTGAACCTCTTCAACCTCCGCTTTTTGAAGTGCAGGTTCAAATGTTGTTGAAGGTGTTGCCACTTGCTGATGAGGTGTTGCTGGAGCTGGCTGTACTTGTTGTACAGACTGTGACTCCACTTCGTCTTCATCGTCTAACACGTCAAAATCAGAGATCGTAGGTTCAATGTGTTGGCTCGATTCTGTTTGCTCCGTGATGCTATCTAGCGCAGCGGAATCAATTACAGGCTCTTCATGCACAGGATGCTCAATACTTGGCTGCTGTACTTGCTCTGCTTCAAATTGTTCGTACTCCGCATAATCTGGTTCAACACTGATCGGTTCTTCTGTAGCTGTATGTTGCTCTACATAGGAAGAGTAAGTGTCTGCAAATGATGGGGCAGCCTGTTCTTCAGTTCCCCAGTCATCTGCTTGTTGCGCTGCAGCTTCAAGCTCTTCTATCGTGACATTCAGCTGCTTGGTACGCTCCAGAAGCGGATCAACGTTATCAGTATTCACCGCATGGACAGGTTGCGTTTGGGGCTCATGAGCATAAACTGGCGCAGCATTAACCGTAGCCTTGCGTTGTGGTGGCGTTGGTTCCACTATCATTTGTTCCGCTGGCTTCTCAGGTTTAGCGTGCGGCATATAAATAGGATACTCATGTGCAGGCGCCGATTCTTTCGGCTCATCGACATCGAACGCCGTTAAATGAGGAAGCGGCTCATCATCAATGTCATGGTCTACGTTATGTCTAGGCGTAGAGACTTTATCTTCCACGAACTCATCTAGCTGAGGTTCTAAAACTTCTTGCTCAGAGCCTCTGATCTTATTTGCAAGCGCCGCAATTAGCGCTAATGCGCGATCTCCAAGCCACTCAACGATGTTAAGCCATGAGATGCCAGTAAAGAGAGTAAAACCCGCTCCCCATAAGAACAGCAGTACCAATGTCGTGCCAAGTACATTCAATGTAGGTAAAGCTAGGCTAGACAACACGTCCCCGACGACACCACCGGACGAGAAATACCAAATATCATCAAAATTAATATCGGCTAGACCACAGCTAGTCATTATAAGGACGACAAGGCCGAGTAACCTCGTACCCCATAACATGAAATCAATGGGCTCATCTTCTCCTCGTTTACGGCAAATCACCCATGCAGCCGCAGCTAGCAAGAAAGGGATGGGATAAGCGAGAGAGCCAAATGTGAAGAATAGTGTGTCCGCAAGCCAGGCGCCGAAAAGGCCACCAGCGTTATCGATCTCCCCTCCCCATGCGGTTTGAGACCAGGAAGGATCGGCCGGACTGAAGGTAAATAGTGCAACCGCAAGCAATACCGAGCTAAGAACGCCAACGATAAAGCAGCACTCTTTTAAGCGTTGGAAGCCATTTAAGCGTGAAGACTGGGGCTCTTCACTGGTTTTGATAATGGTTTCGACTTTCTTTGCGTTCTCTTTGAACATAAATCAACTTGAATATGGAAATGAAATAGGAAATTGCAAAACATTCCGAGCGGCATCAAGC
>NZ_WXWT01000331.1:0-7887 GCF_009904725.1 Vibrio sp. V43_P6S15P86 | reverse complement strand
AACCACCACAACCAGACAATGCCAAACCTACTACAGAAATAAGAGCGAGTTTTTTCATTGTATTAACCTCAATTTACGAGCTAGTTTAGGAAATTGCCTGTATCTTATTGGGCATATCGTGAAGAGATCGTGAAGAAATGTGATTTTTATGAAAATTTTAATTGTAGATGACAACCACAATGTCTCGGAGACGATTGCGGACTATCTTGAGCTTGAAGGCATGATTATCGATTGTGCGTATCATGGTGAGGCCGCACTGAAGTTAATCGAGGATAATCATTACGATGTAATCATCATGGATATCATGATGCCTAAGCTCGATGGCATTAGTACGGTACAGAAACTTCGACAAGATCAGCTCTGTGGAACTCCAATCCTCTTCCTAACCGCAAAAGATACGTTAGATGACAAAATCGCGGCATTTAAAGCGGGAGGCGATGACTATTTAATGAAGCCATTTGCGATGGAAGAGCTTAGTTTGCGTGTTCATGCTTTGGCTAATCGCGGTCCAAGGCAAGATATTGGAACGCTCAAGTTTGCGGACATTTGTTTAGATGCGCGCACAGGCAAAGTGACGAGAAAAGACAAAGAAATTAAGCTGAGCCGAATTCAAACCAAGATTTTAAAGTTACTTCTCCAACGTGCTCCAGCATCGGTTTCGCGCACAGAAGTGATCGATAGTGTGTGGGGAGACGAACCACCCGGAAGTGATGCACTTCGTAGCCATATTTATGGTTTAAGAACCGCGTTAGACAAAGGTTTTGAAGAATCACGATTAGAGACTATTCATGGACAAGGTTACCGACTTAAAGCATAACGAATATCCAAGTATTTATCGCAAGATCCGTTGGGGTTTTGGGGTGATGACGCTTGTGATGTTTACTCTTTTTTGGTCGCTGATTTATGTGGCAGAAAACAAACTTGAAGTGCTGAGTTTACATCACTGGCTTGATACTGAAGCTGCGCTTTATAGTGAGAATTTCGAGAAACAGGGCTGGGATGCGCCATTGCCAAACGTATTGGAGTTCAACTCATATTGGAGTGAAGCACCGACACCGGATTGGTTGCTCTCTTTTACTTCGCCCGGTTTTTACGAATATCTGCTTGGTGAAGAAGACAAACACTTTGTCGTATTGAAACACCCCTCAGGGAAGGGGCTTATGTACATTGTGTTTCAAGATGACTCCGATGATTACCTCGACGAATACGAAAGCTCGCTGCATCAGTTTACGCTACTGCTCGGTGGCTTATTTTCATTTGTTATGGTCGGGTATGGCATTTATATGGTGCGAATATTGTCTCGACCACTAGCGCAAATCGAAGACAAAATCAGCCAAATGTCACCGGATCAACCCGCTTTCCAAGTTGAAACCAAGTTCAGTGAGACACGCCAAATAGAGCAAACTTTGCTGGATAATAAAAACGATATCGCGGGCTATTTCAAACGAGAACAAGAATTTAGTCGTTTTGCATCGCATGAGTTGAGAACGCCAATCATGGTGATCAAAGGCTCAACAGACATTCTAACGCGTATTCCAGAACAACCTCGAGTCGCGCAAAAAGCCATCGCGAGAATGCAGTCAGCTTGTGAAGACATGCGCGTACTGACAGAAGCGTTTCTCTTGCTCGGTAAAGAGAAAATAGAGCCTCAGCATTACGGAGAGCATCAGCTTCTTACTTGTTTACAAAAACAACTGGAAGAGCTGGCTCCTTTATTTGCCAAGCAAGATTCGAACTACTCTTTGCACGAACAACATAGTGGTGTCGTGAATGCACCGGAGAGTTTTGTGACCATTGTAATCAACAATCTGATTAAAAACGCCTTTAGCTATAGTGTGGGAGATATTGAGATTGAGTTGGATGGTCATGCTCTTAAGATCCTGAATCGTCACGATGGTAACGAGACGTACAACGCCGGCTACGGTTGTGGGCTTGTTATCGTACAACGCATATGTGAACGGATGGGATGGGCGTTAATACTGGACGATGATGGTGTTCGATTTAGTGCGAAAGTGGAATTCCGTTCCTAGCTTTGTGCGTCTAACCCACAGTCAAACAAGAAAAAACTGGAATTTGAATTAGACTGAAGTTAGTGACGCGGAAACTTGAGGAACCGTTATGCTTTCTTATCAGGTCAGCAGAAGTATTGAAATTAATAAGAATCAAAGCGAGATTATTGGCTATCTCAAGGATTTTAATAACTGGCCTGATTGGTCACCTTGGATCATTCTTGAACCGAGTTGCGAGCTTACATTCAGCGATAATCAAGGTCACGTTGGAGCCGGTTACCAATGGAGCTTCATTTTTTTCGCCCAATCAAGAGTCACGGAAAGGTGACTCTAATAGTGACGCCGTCACAAGATGGTTGTTTAGTCGAATGGCAAATGCAATCACGCGTTCCTTGGTATCTGTTCTTTTTGAAAAGTATGTTTAAGTCGATGATAGAGATGGATTATCAACGTGGGCTACGCATGCTTAAAAGCAAACTTGAAACCGGACAAGTGCTCTCAGACTTGGTTGAAATTGGTAATCGAACCCAGCCTCAGGTTCATTACATCGGAATAAAAGGCGAGGCCAGCATTCCAGAATTAGGTCCGGTGATAGAAGAACAAGTTCACAAGTTAAAGCAGATAGTTGATGACAAGGGCTTATCTGTGAACGGCGAGTTATTTTGTTATTACCAGTCGATGGATATACAGAAAGGTATGTTTGAGTTTATCACTTGCTTACCACTTGATAACGCGGTAACTGCGCCAGAGGGGGCGGTTACTGGTACCATACCTGAGAGTGAAACATTTGTCGTCGAGCACCGTGGGGAATATCAGTTTTTGGGAAATGCGTGGGCTTTAGCGATGAACTTGGTTCGCCAGAGTGGTATGAAAGCCAAAACCAGTCCATTAGGGATTGAGCGCTACTTAGATAACCCGCAAGAAACCACGCAGGATAAACTAAGAACCGAAGTTATTTTATTTAAGAAATGACAGGCGTTGCCGGACACGCTCCCCTGAATATCATGCTAGTTCCGTAGTAATCTACAAAAAAAGAGGGTTTCTATACTCACCTATAAAAATGCCTCAGCAATTGCCGAGGCATGGTTTTATCAGCCAACTTCTCTTGCTAGAGAATTATTGTGCACGGTACTTACCGCTGTTTAGTTCAATTTTAGACGCTTTTACCCGGCTGTCTGCGTTTAGATAGTCGCTAATGCTCAGTAGATCTTGATCTTGAGATGCTTTTAACACCGCAGATTCTCCCTCTGCGAAGACAACTTCCAGCTTTAGCTCTTTGGCGACCGCTTTCGCTTCGTTAGGGTTGTTTACCGTGATGTAAACCAGTCCAGTGGCCTTGGATACATTGCTAAATGCATTCTTAAACACTTCATCACCGGCTTGAAGCTTTACTTCTTCGGATAGGCTCCTAGCTGTACCCGTTTGCACCTTGCGATAATCTTGGCCATTAATCTCAACCGCTTCTGAAGGCACGAACAGTTCAGGTGCGGGTTGTTGAGAGAGTTGTTGCTCAGCGTATGCGCTAGCCGTCATCATAGAAAGAGCCAGCATAGAAAATGATATGTATTTCATGTAATTGACTCCTTAGTGTCCAAAGATGCGCATCGACCAGTTCTTAATAACACCTGGCTGAGTGTTGTTTGCCATCGGAACATCATAGATGGTTGAAGAGTTAAAATATGCAATGTAAGAAAAGACTTCGTCGCCATTCGTATCGATTGCTCGTAATGTCCATTCGCCTTTTGCATCTTCGCCATAGAACTGGTTAGACAACATTAATTGGTCTTTGTAGCCAGTAATCGTTGGGTCAAGAGATTGACCAACAAGACCATTACGTGGTGTTTGCAAAACGGAACGAGTCCCTGATGGCGAAACGAGCTCGATAGCTAAGTCGGGCAGGCGAGAGTGGTCTAATGTCAATTTCACTTGAACGGATTCTACCTTCAGATCATCGGCAATAGCGATACTTGATGAACCGCCAGCCAGACTCGCATCGGGTACACTGACTTCTTTAGCATTATTAACCCAAGGCGTAATAACTTGAGGCGGTAAAACACGATTCGTCATGCGAGCACGTTGCATTGCTTCATCCAAATCGACAGCGCCGAAGCCATAAAAAGTATGGAAATCTACGCCTGCAGCGTTTTTCTGCCAAGGAGAAATGGCCTCGTAGCTAACCTGTTCACCTTTGTGGTTAGTAAATTCAAGTTGTACGCCTGGATGCGTTTTATCCGTTACTTTTGCTGTCTCTGCTAGCAAAGCACGTACATCACGAGCAGAAAGTGCATGATTCGTGGACATGATTGCCGCGATGGCACCGGACGTGTTTGGCGCAGCAGACGAGGTTCCGTTCATTGTACTGGTATAGTTACAGTTCGGGTCTAGCTCCGTTCCGCCGTGTAAGCCATTGATACCAAGTCCGTCGCTGGTATTTTGCCCTTCTTCACAACCCATCAAATCGGTGGTGACCATGGCAGGGAAGTCTTGCCCATATTCACCTGCTGGTGCGGCAACCCACACGTTAGACCCCACCGATGAGTAACTCGCTCGCGTGCCATCCGCACGTAGTGCACTGGTGATTAAATTAAAATAGTTGGCGTTGTCATAAGACTGAGCGGAGTTGTGCATCGGCAAGCCTTGGTTGTCTCCACCAGCAAAGAAGTTACTTGGTAATACGAAGAATCTTCCCGCATTGAAATAGCGATAACCATTGCCGGCTGACTTAACAAATACAGCACCGCGTCCCCATGAGTTACTCTCGCTGACATTTTTTATCACGTCCATTTCAAGTTTAAGTTGAGGATCGCTTTCATCAAAAATTATTGGGTTGATCGGGCTGAAACCATAGCTTTGGTTAAATACACGAACATCGCGTGTGGCTGGGTCCATGCCGTGAGAGATTAGCCAGCCTTCTAATGTCTGGTTGGCTAACCAGTTAAAACCAATAAGAGAAGAGTGAGAAGCAACACCGCGTCCACCTTCACCATTGTTGCCGACTGCGCTGATCAAACCGGCGACAGCAGTGCCGTGACCATTGGTATCAACCGGATAACTTAATGGGAAAGAAGAGTCTTCGACGAAGTTTCTGCTACCTGTAACTATATTACCTGCAAGATCTGGGTGATCGATCTGCACTCCAGAATCAATGACCGCGACTTTTACACCAATACCCGCAATACCCATTGCTTGAGTGAGCTTGGTGTTTAGGTCGTTCCCAGCAACAGCTGGGTTAGCTGCAAAAGCAGTTTGCCCTGTGTTGTCTAAGTGCCATTGTTCAGAATAGAGTGGATCAAACGCCGAGACGGCAGGTGCAATGCCTACTGCCAACATAGCAGCAAATAGGCGGTTAATGCGTATTTCCATTTTTGACCTCATGTCTTTGTTTGGAATTTTTTAGCTCCTGTTTCATATTCCTCTAACAGGAATAAACAAAGCTAACGACAAAGAATAAGGACGAAAACCATTTACAACTTGTTTACATCAAAAGTTCGACGAACAACATGAGCCAGTGTTAATTCACTGAAATTATAGGGTTTTTTAATGTCGAATAGCGCACGTATGAAAAGTGAAAAGCAGAAAATACGGTCGTACTGTCTGCTTTGAGAGGAAGGATTATTTACTTGAAGCGGGTTGAATTGTCGCCATTGGTTTCTTCGGTTTGGCCTTTTCTTTGGGTAGCACGTTATCAATCCACTTTTTGATGTATAGCTTATTGAACTCACTATCACACCACTTCTTGTTTAAACCACGTCGGTTAAACTCAGCGCCAATCGCAACTTTGGTTTGGTTGGTTGCACGGTTGTAGTAGAGGGTCTCGCACAACTGAGTGTTACTCATTTGTTGGGCATATACGTTAACACTGCTGCTGCGCATTCCCAGTTGAGAGGCTTGATGGTGACTACACGCAGTGAGAAGTGCAGGCGCAAAAATAGCGATGGTTAGGATTTTTTTCATTTTGCTCTTATGACGTCGGGTGAATAACGAAGCGATTTCTTCCTGCTTGCTTTGCGTCATACAAAGCTTGATCTGCGAAGAAAAACCATTGATCCCATTCTTGTTGAATAGTTTTTACGGACAGTCTGTCGACAGCTCCGAGAGAAATTGTCGCGTTTAATGACTTAGAGTCAACCACTAGTGGCGTTTTTTCCACGATATATCTCAATCGATCCAAGAATTTAGCGCAATCTTCAGTTCTGTTTACTTCAAATAATAAGACAAACTCCTCTCCACCCCAACGGATGAGTAGGTCACCAGAGCGAGTCGATTCATTAAATAACCTGGCAATATGCATTAACATCTTGTCGCCAATATCATGCCCATATTCATCGTTAAACGTTTTAAAATGATCGATATCTAATACGGCTAAGGCAAACGTTCTATCTGGGCTTCTACGAGCCATTTTATCCAGCCAAATGGGAAGGTAGCGACGGTTGTGCAGTTGAGTTAATGGATCGGTAGTATTTTCTTGAGTGAGTGCTTTATTAATACTCCTAACGCGCAGTACGTAACGAAAGCCAACGACACCAATCGCTGCGATAGCGATAAAGTAGAACATTTCTCTATAGCGTTGTGAACGCAGCTCTGAAGCTTGCAACGCATTTTTCGTTTCTAGTAGCTTGAGTTCTTTCTGAGCTAACTTAGCTTCGAGGTCAAACTTAATATTAATCATCTCTTCGCCGTGAATATGATGAGAAAATTCAGCTTCTAGCTCTCTTAACTGAGTCAAGTAACGAAAAGCCGCTTCAAAATTATTAAGGGTTTGATTCGCGTTTACTAGGACCGACAGCATATCAATGCGCTGTCGTATTTCTAGCTCATCGGTTGATTTAGTTTGCTCAAGTACGTTGATAGCTGTCGAAATAGCTTTATCGTATTGTTCATCTGCGAGGTATGCTTCTGCATATGCTTCATAACAAGGCATTTTCTTCGCCTCTACGTTTCCCGTGATAGGGAGAGCTACGCAACGCTGTGCAACCATCAACGCTTCATCAATTTTCCCTATCGAACTTAACATTTGTGAGAAGCTGGATAATGAATAGTGTTTGATGACGTCTGACCCCGTTTGCATTGAGAGTCGGATTGCTTCATTAAAATAGTGTTCTGCCTTTTCGCTATCTCCACTGCTTAAGTGAACAATACTTAAGTTTGCGTAGATAACCCCAATGAAAAGGCTGTTGTCATATTGATATTCGCTGTTTAAATAGGTATCGAGTGCTTGCGTAAGGTAGCTACTGGCGCGAGCCCAATCGGATGCATCGATATAGACGGTACCGATGTTATTCAGCGTCATGGCAACTTGCATTTCAAATACGGTTCTCTCTAACAACTCATAGGCGGTTCGGTAATACTTGAGTCCGCTACGTAGTTGATTCCGTGAAACCTCTAAGTTCCCTAGCCAGCGATATGCTCTTCCTTCTAGCGCTAAATAGCCGAGATCGCGGGCTTCAGCGATGATGTCATGGAGTACAAGTTCTGCATTCCAATTGTCGTCTAGTTCAATCATGGTTACCGCTTTATTAAGCTGTGCTTCAGCGACTACCCACGGTAAATTATGCTCTGTCCCAAACTCAATTAAATCAGGCATATCTTTGGGCAGCGGAACGCCTTCGTAGCGCTTTAGGTATAGGCGCGCAAAGTAATAAAGCGCAAGAGATTCCGCTGACGCATTCTGTGGCGCAACTAATTCATCTTCTTCAATTGAGCGCGGCTTACCCATTGAACGAAAATAGAGATTGAGCATGGAGCTGCTTTGAGGAGAAATGTGTTCTTCCAGATAGCTCTGTTTTTCTGTGTTGGCAAGTACATGGGTTGGATGGAAGAAGAATCCAAGTACTGAGAACAGCGCGCAAGTTAGCGTTTTAATCGGAAAGTGCATGAG
>NZ_WXWT01000372.1:0-7907 GCF_009904725.1 Vibrio sp. V43_P6S15P86 | reverse complement strand
AAAGATCTTTCGTCACGATACTCTGGTTTCTTAGCAATATGTCTGTCAGTTGGCTAAAAAGCGATAACAACGCAGACAAGTGTGTAAGGCAGGGATATGCCCTTTTCCTGTTAGAAGAGTAAATCAAGGACAAAACCATGACTATGATTTGTGCAAAAGAATTTGCAGAGTGGTTAAGACACAGATTTAGCAGTGATACTAAAGGAGTCTCTTTGACTCGAGAGGATGTGAATCACCTGACTGGGCGTCAACGCCTTGATCCGGGTTTTGTTAATGATGTGCATTATGAGCTGATGCAATATGGGATGGCTTTCGTTACTGATACGAGCCGAGAAAACTTTTATTTAATACCTGTTTCTCAAGCGGAGAATTGGCGTGAGAGACTAGAGTATCATTTTGAAAAAGAGCTATTCTGCAATATTATTCCTATTGAAAAATCAGGTTGAGAAAAGGTTCAACTTTGATGCCAAAGTTGAACCTAATTGCTCTTATGCTAACCCTCGAATAATCACGAATTTTTCAAGCAACTGCTCTTCAGTTTCGACATGGTTCGGATCAGTGATTATGCATTTTGTAATTGGACACACTGACTGACAGGTCGGCTTTTCGTAATGCCCCTTACACTCTGTACATAGCGCTGGATCAATTTCGAAAATGCTCTCTCCCATACTGATTGCCCCATTGGGGCATTCGGGATCACACATGTCGCAGTTAATGCATTTATCTGTAATGAGCAAGGCCATGGTTACTTACCAGTCGGGTTACGGGTGTCCTGCCCTGAGTTTAGATTACGCATTAATAGGCCATATTCTAAATCTAGCTCTGCTGGTACTGGAATGAATACAAAGTGACCATTTCCTTTCGCGTCTTCAATAGACTCTGACTTGCGGTTTTCCATTGCCTCTAGCGTGAAAACAATATTGCCTTTTGGCGTCATTAGTTCAAGGCTATCACCGACAAGAAACTTATTTTTTACTTCTACTTCAGCCATGTCTCCACGACGTTTGCCAGTGAATTCACCAACAAACTGTTGAGCATCAGAGACTGAGTAACCGTAATCGTAGTTTTGGTAATTATCGTGTGTATGACGGCGTAGGAAGCCTTCAGTGTAGCCACGGTGAGCTAGGCTTTCTAGTGTACCCATTAGGCTTTCATCGAATGGTCGACCTGCTACAGCATCATCAATTGCTTTACGATAAACTTGAGCGGTACGTGCGCAGTAGTAGAACGATTTAGTACGACCTTCAATTTTCAATGAGTGAACACCCATCTTAGTTAAGCGTTCAACGTGCTGAACCGCTCGTAGGTCTTTAGAGTTCATGATGTAAGTACCATGCTCATCTTCGTAAGCCGCCATTTTTTCTTCTGGACGGTGCGCTTCAGAAAGCAGAACGACTTCATCTGTTGGTTTGCCGCGACCAATTGTGGTTTCAGGGCGCTCGTCTTGTACTTCGACAGGCTGTGCTTCAGTCGGGTCGAATTTCTCTACGATATCACCAGCGTCGTTCTCTTTACCCTCTTCAACTTTGTATTCCCAGCGGCATGCGTTAGTGCAAGTGCCTTGGTTAGGGTCACGTTTGTTGATATAGCCAGAAAGTAGGCAACGACCTGAGTAAGCCATGCATAATGCACCGTGAACGAATACTTCAAGCTCAGTTTCAGGGCAATGCTCACGAATTTCTTCGATTTCTTCTAAAGATAGTTCGCGAGAAACGATCACACGTTCCACGCCATTCGCTGCCCAGAACTTAACAGTCGCCCAGTTTACAGCGTTTGCTTGTACAGAAAGGTGAATTGGCATTTCTGGGAAAGCTTCACGAACCATCATGATTAGGCCTGGATCTGACATGATCAATGCGTCAGGACCCATTTCTACGATTGGTTTAAGATCACGGATGAAGGTTTTTAGCTTCGAGTTGTGTGGTTGAATGTTACATACCACATAAAGCTTTTTGCCTAGAGCATGCGCTTCATCGATACCGATTTTTAGGTTTTCGTGGTTAAACTCATTGTTACGTACGCGAAGGCTGTAGCGAGGTTGGCCAGCGTAAACTGCATCTGCGCCGTAGGCGAATGCGTAACGCATGTTTTTCAGGCTTCCCGCAGGAGACAGTAGCTCAGGTACGAATGCTTTCTCAGTTGTCATTGCTCAATTCTCTTTTATCTGATCACAAGTCAGGCCAATTCCACCTAATGGAAATGGGGCGCAAATTTTACGTCAAAATGTGAACTGTGACTAGGGTAATTGTGCTTCAGATAGAAAAACGCCCTCAAAAAAAGTGAGGGCGTTATGGTTAACCTTTATACAACATTAAGCGTTGGGATTTGGTAAGCCGCCTAGCGCATCGTATAGGTTGGGTAGGAAAGCACTGAACTCCCCACACATCAGAGAGAAGTCTGCATCAAATCGAGCTGCTTGATCTTCACGTGGAATATCGTCATTTTGATCTTTCAATTCATCAGAGAATTTTAGACGCTTAATACCCGCATCTTCTGTCATGATGAATTCAATACGATCTTGCCAATTAAGTGCAAGCTTCGTTACGACTTTATCTGCTGCGATGTGGTTGCGGATTTCATCTGTGGTCAGCTCTTGCTTCTTACAACGAATCACGCCACCTTCTTCAAGCACGGATTTTAGCTCAGCTTCGTCCATCATGGTGATACCTTGAGGTGTGTCACCCGTTTTCACCCACTCGGTTAGCGTTGTTTCAATCGCTACTTCTGGAATGGCAGGAACAACAGGTAAACTACCCATGGTTTTACGAAGTAGTGCTAATACGTCTTCCGCTTTTTTGTAGCTGCTTGCGTCAACAAGGATGAACCCTTCTTTTGGCATGATGAGCACGTGAGTGTGGCTGCTACGGCTAAATGCGCGAGGCAGTAAATCCATTACGATGTCATCTTTCAGGTTGTCTTTCTCTTTCTTCTTCAGAGGACGACCTTCTTGCGCTTCCATTGCTTCTACTTTTGCATTCAATGATTCTTTGATCACAGAGGCAGGTAGCATTTTCTCTTCTTTCTTGGCGCAAATCAGAATGCGGTTTTCTGACACGTGAGTCATCATATCGCCATGTCTACCCATTGCACTGACCCAGCCAAATTTCTGTTTGTCTTGACTGCCACACGGGGTGAATTGGAATTCAGACAGCTGAGTTTCTAGTTGTTCGGCGTTAAAAGTAACCTCGCGGTTAACGCGGTATACCAGACAGTTTTTAAACCACATAAATCTTCTCTAGGCTTGATGACAAGGGACTAATCATAGGGAATTTTTGTGCTGATGTCTTAATAGAAATGAAAAATATCCGAATGAACCTCAAAAGAAAGTTATATGAAAATTTGTTTTCAAAGGTCACAAAAGTGTCATAATTGGTAGTGATAATGCTTATGCATAGAGAGGCGCTTTGTCTCTTAAATTCATTAGCTCAACGAACATAAGGTTACTCAATTATGTCTAGAAGGATTCTGGTTGTTGAAGACGAAGCTCCTATTCGCGAAATGCTGTGCTTCGTACTTGAGCAGAAAGGTTACCAAGCGGTGGAAGCGGAAGATTACGATACTGCAGTAACCAAACTGGCTGAACCCTTCCCTGATTTAGTTTTACTGGATTGGATGTTACCAGGCGGCAGCGGCATTAACTTTATCAAGCATATGAAGCGAGAGGAATTAACGCGCAACATTCCAGTTGTGATGCTTACCGCTCGTGGTGAAGAAGAAGATAAAGTGCGCGGTTTAGAAGTCGGTGCGGATGACTACATTACTAAGCCATTCTCTCCTAAAGAGTTGGTTGCCCGCTTAAAAGCGGTGATTCGTCGCGTAACCCCGACCGCACTGGAAGACGTAATTGATGTGCAGGGATTGAAGCTTGATCCTGTATCACACCGTGTCACGGCTAATGATGCACCATTAGATATGGGCCCAACAGAGTTTAAAATGCTGCATTTTTTCATGACGCATCAAGAGCGTGTGTACAGCCGTGAGCAGCTATTAAACAATGTTTGGGGTACTAACGTGTATGTTGAAGATCGTACGGTCGATGTTCATATTCGCCGCCTGCGTAAAGCATTGGAAGCCGCAGGTCATGATAAGCTGATCCAAACTGTTCGTGGTGCTGGATACCGCTTCTCGACAAAGGCATAAATTAACACGCAGCTTATCGGTACCATTTCTGGAGTTATGAGTGGTTGAAAGATTAACGTGGAAAAAGCTGGCCTGGGAGCTGGCTTTTTTTTACACCCCATGGGTGATAGTAGGTTGGATATTCGGTTATATGCCGTGGTTGCTTTTGGCAGCTACGGCATTGCAGCTTATGTGGCATTTGCATAACCAAGTACGTTTATCTTCTTGGTTATGGGATGAAAAGCGCCTTACACCACCGTCTGGTAGCGGTAACTGGGAATCTTTGTTCAATGGCTTGTATCGCTTACAGCAGCGCCAACGCCGTAAACGCAAAGAGCTTACTAATCTCATTCGCCGATTCAGAAATGGTGCGGAATCGTTACCCGATGCCGTCGTGGTGTTCCGTGCTGAAGGCAATATCGTTTGGTGTAACAAACTGGCTCAACACTTATTGGGTTTCCATTGGCCGGAAGACTCCGGTCAACCTATCTCCAACCTCATTCGTACGCCTGATTTTATTAAGTACCTCAACAAGAAAGACTTCTCTGAACCATTGGAAATGCGCTCACCACTCAATGTCGAACGCATGCTAGAACTACGTATCGTACCGTATACCGAAGGTGAACATTTGATGGTGGTGCGTGATGTTAGCCAGTTAAAACAACTTGAGGGAATGCGTCGCAACTTCTTTGCCAACGTATCTCATGAACTGCGTACACCAATGACGGTGCTACAAGGTTATCTTGAGATGACAGAAGACCCTGATATGGTCGTGGGTCCAATGTGGAGCAAAGCTCATGGTGTCATGACGGAGCAGCTTAACCGCATGAACAGTTTGGTGAACCAACTACTGACACTATCTAAAATTGAAGCGGCACCTATGCATGAGCTTGAGGAAGTCGTGAATGTGCCCGCGATGCTTGAAGTGTTAGAAAAAGAGGCGGTTAGCCTTAGTGGGGACAACCAACATAAATTGAAATTTGATGTTGATGCAAGCCTACGCGTGTTGGGCGATGATGACCAGTTACGTAGTGCTATCTCTAACCTCGTTTATAACGCCGTCAAATACACACCACCTGGTGCGAACATTAATGTTCGTTGGTTCCAGACCTCTCAAGGCGCATGCTTAGAGGTGGAAGATAGCGGTGATGGTATTGAACCTCAGCACCTACACCGACTTACCGAGCGTTTTTATCGAGTAGATAAAGCAAGATCACGTGATACTGGAGGAAGTGGTTTAGGGCTAGCCATTGTAAAACACGCGCTGAGTCACCATGACTCTCATTTAGAAATTCACAGTGAAGTAGGCGTGGGCAGTAAGTTTTCTTTCGTATTGCCTGAGCGTTTGGTGGTGAAATAATGGCGTTACGATTGGCAAAAACATTCAGTTTATTCGCGCTTGTTTGTTCCTGTATGGCTGGCGCTCAAGATAAATCATTGCCGAGTTATCATAAAACGACGGGGATTGTCGGGAACTTGCTCTCTGTTGGCTCCGATACACTTGCGGGTATGACAACGCTTTGGGTTGAAGAGTTTAAATCCATTTACCCGAATATTAATGCGCAAGTCCAAGCATCTGGCTCTTCTACTGCCCCTCCAGCATTGACCGAACAAACAGCTCAGTTTGGTCCCATGAGTCGCCCTATGCGTTTAAGAGAGGTTGAAGCGTTTGAACGTGAACATGGCTACAAGCCAACGGCGCTTAGGGTAGCCATCGATGCAATCGGTATTTTTGTCCATCAAGACAATCCAATTCAAGGGCTCAACTTTAGTCAGTTAGATGCTTTGTTTTCTGCCACGCTACGCTGTGGTGAAAGTCAATTCGTCACAAACTGGCAGCAACTAGGTCTTGAATCACAGTGGGCAAAGCGAAACGTGCAGTTGTTTGGTCGTAACTCCGTTTCTGGAACTTATGGTTACTTCAAAAGCAATGCCTTGTGTGGCGGCGATTTCAAGACCCGAGTAAACGAGCAGCCAGGCTCCGCGTCAGTTGTGCAAGCTGTAGCGTCAACCATCAGTGGAATTGGTTATTCCGGTGTCGGTTATCGAGTGGCAGGTGTACGCTTAGTTCCAGTGGCAAAAATGGGAAATGACTACGTGACGCCAACGCGAGAACATATTGTTAGTGGTAAGTACCCACTATCACGTTACTTATATGTTTACGTGAATAAGCACCCTGATTACCCATTAACACCAATTGAAGCTGAGTTTATTCGCTTTATCTTTTCTGCTCAGGGGCAAGCGTTGGTTGAGAAAGATGGTTATGTGCCCATTACGGCAGATTTTGCAGAAGAAGAGTTAAAAAAAGTCGGCCTGTAAGCCGACTTTTTGTTTAGGTATGAACTGCACGAGATCAGAAAGTGAGTGTCCACTTCACGCTGTCCCAACGTTCTTGTTCTTCCTGTAAATCAGCATGAAGCAATTTGTTGTTTTCTAGCCATGCTTTATCTGTGCACGTAAGAATCCATTCATCATTTTTGATGGATAAAGTGATGTCAGGCAATGGATCTTCGTTACGCTGTCCATTTAATACGATAGAAAGTCGTAATATTTTGATGAGGCTTATCACGTCACTTTGTTTGTAGAGGTTGAAATCTGGCAGTTCTTGCAGTTTAAGTGCTTTACGCTGGAAGCGGGCTAATGTTGCGAGCACCAATTGCTGTTCACGGTTGAAGCCTTGTAGAGTGGAATGCAACAGAATATAGAAAGAGTGGCGATGGAAGCTACGTAAGTTGATACTTAATCCGACTTCATGAAGCAATGCTGCCCATTCTAGTAAGTCAAATAACTCACTCTTTTTTTTAATGCCTAGTTCAGAGCGCACCTGACATAACATCTCACGTGCATGGCCTTTAACACGAGCAGCATGCTCTAAGTCAACCCGGTGTTTGTTGGCTAAATTTTCAGTTGTGCGCATACGTATATCGGAGCGCGCAAAACGCTCTTCCATTTCGTACAACAGGCCTTCGCGCAGAGCACCATCGGAGAAAAACATCTGCTCAATGCGAAGTGCTTTGAAAATTGCGGACAAAATCGCCACGCCTGCCGCGAATACGGGCTTACGTTCTTCTGTTAAACCTGTCAGTTCAATCTCTTCAATTGAATCAAAATTACACAGAGTTTCAATAAGCGTGTCCAGTCTCTTCGCGGTGATCAGGCCATCTTCAAAACCTAATCCTACTAGCACTTCTTGAATCGCTTTGATGGTTCCTGATGAGCCGAGAGCGATATCCCAGCCTTTTTTACGGTATGCTGAAGCGATGGACTCGAGTTTTTGCTCGGCGGCTAACATCGCTTTATTAAAGTTTTTCCCAGACAGTTTGCCGTTTTTAAAATATTGCTCTGTAAAGCTGACGCATCCCATCTGTTTACTGTTGAGAAGCTCAGGTTCAAACTCTTGTCCAATGATCATTTCGGTACTGCCGCCACCAATATCAACGACCAACTTGGAGTTTGACTCTACTTGAGTGTGAGCGACACCTAAGTATATCAGGCGGGCTTCTTCTTCCCCTGGGATGATTTCTATTGGGAAGGGCATCACTTCTTTCGCACGCTCAATGAATAGATGAGCATTTTTAGCGCGTCTTAGTGTGTGTGTCGCGGCGATACGCACATTCGACTCATCAAGCCCTTGCAGCCTCTCTGCGAACATGGCTAAGCACTCTAACGCGCGTTCCATCGCGGAATGACTTAAGTTCAATTCACTGTCGAGTCCTGATGCTAAGCGAACACGCTGTTTATGACGGCTAACCAGTTGTAAGTCACTGCCTACAACCTTGGCCACCACC
>NZ_WXWT01000478.1:0-28356 GCF_009904725.1 Vibrio sp. V43_P6S15P86 | reverse complement strand
AGGTACAACGCTCCAATGAGTACCGTTAATAGCCCCTTCTAGTGCCCATAACAGCTCAATGTTGACGGTTGCAGAGTGCGTATCTCTTATCGCTTTATAAGCGTTAAGTGCACCTTCCTCTTCCAGTTTTTCTACTGACTCAATGCCTGCTTTTTTCAGCATGCGTTCAGTCGCCAGTCGTAAGTTAGGCAAATCTTTTAAGCGATTAGGCTTTGTAGTTGCTTGCTGTTCTTTTTCAAGCTTTGCCTTTTTCAACGATTGGTTAGCTACTTCGATTAAGCGTTCGCTAGACTCCCATAAATCGTTGGAAATTGCGTAGTACTTAGTAACGACTGGGAAGCCACGTTTCTTATAAACGTAAGGCTTTAGCCCTTGTTTCTCGAAGTCAGATGAAGTTTGTTGGTCTGCTCTTATATGAAGCTGATTATTTACAACTAGTGCAAACATTGTTTCATCAGCGAATAGTCCGAAGCCACCAAACATTGAGCGCGACTTGATATTACCAAGTGCCTCAAATAGCTTCATAGAGTCTTTGAGTATCGGTTTATCCATGTTTTGTTATCTCGGTGTAATTAATATTACGCCACCAAAAGTCAGGTCCGAGAGAGTAGCAAACATGCGCAAAAGCAATGTCATTACAGGGTAAAGTCATCGCTTGCACACTTGCCATCGGTAACCCCGCTACCTTCCATATAGTACTATGGTTCAGGCCGGAGGCTTTGCGTCCCACCCTTTCGAATGGTTTGCCCTGTGCGTGACAGAATGAGCATACTTCGTATATTGAATTAACATCACGTTTTACCCGTAAAAGTGTGATTCTGGTTCAATAAAAAGTGTCGATAAGCGCATATTTGTGCATATTTGAGAATAAGGCGGGATGATCTCGAGGTTGTGAGGGAGTGTGATTTACCTACATATAAAACAGAGACTTAGAGATTCGAGATTTTTTGTCTAACAAACCTAAGTCAGGAAAAAGTTATTTAGAGATAAAAAATAAGCGCCCTTTTAGAGCGCTTGTTTGACATCGTTATATTTGGCGAATTTTAGTTCATTTTCTTCACGGTGTTTCGAATTACAAGCTCAGGTTGCATTTCGAAAATTCGCTTTTCGTGTTCTTTATCTTTGATTCGCTCAAGTAGGATCTCGAACGCATTTTTACCCACACGACGTTTAGGTTGGTGGATAGTTGTTAACGGTGGAGAGAAGTATTCCGCAAGCTCGATGTTGTCGTAGCCGATCACTGAAATATCATCAGGAACTTTGATACCGTTTTGTTGTAGGCGGCTCATTAGGCCCAGAGCCATTGTGTCGTTAAAACAGAATACCGCTGTCGGACGTTTGTCCATTGCTGTAATTTTATCTGCGACTAAGACGGCCGTATCACATTCAAAGTTACCTTCAAGGATCCAGTCTTCATTTACAGCTAGGTTCGCTTCGCTCATCGCGCGACGGAAACCTGCAATGCGCTCTTGGCAAGCAAGTTTTTCAAAATGACCGCTTAGACAAGCAATATCAGTATGGCCATTGTCGATCAGATGTTTGGTTGCGATGTAGCCACCTTCTTCTGAGTTATCCATGATCTTGTCCGCTTGTGAGCTTTCTGGACCCCAATCCATGACCACTTTAGGAATGTCGGCATGACGGTCAAGCATCTCTTTAAGCTCTTCGGTTAAGTCAGAACACATCACTAGGATGCCATCAACACGTTTTTCAGCCAGCATACGGATGTAATCGCGTTGTTTTTCGTAAATCCCACCCGTATTACACAGAATCAGAGTGTAGCCTTGGCGATAACAGTAGCTCTCAACCCCGTCAATCACTTCTGAGAAGAATAGGTTGGTTGACTGCGTTACTAACATGCCAATCGTACGAGTTGAGTTGCACTTTAGGCTGCGTGCAACCGCACTTGGCGCGTAATTCAACTCGTCCACGGCTTTCATTACTTTTTCTTGCGTTGCTTCTGCAACGAAACGCGTTTTATTGATAACGTGCGAAACTGTCGTAGTGGAAACGCCGGCTAAGCGAGCAACGTCTTTTATAGTGGCCATAAATGGTGTCCTGTATCGAGCTACTGAAATATGTCGTGTTGGATGTACCTGATGCTCTAATGGTTTTACACCCAGCAATCTAAGGTTGGCGCTAAGTGTTTCGGCAGCGGTTAGTCCAAGTACGACAAAAGGGTACGTAGCAGCATCGGTCGATGAATTTTATCTTTTTTCTATCTGATGAGAAATTGCCATCAACCTGTTAAAAAACACAAAAACCGCTATATTTCAGCGGTTTACATATAAATCATATTTAATCGTTTGCGCTCACATTTTAGCCCTATGTGGACTGACTAGCAATGTTTTCAGCAAGAGATTTGTGTATTTGAAGTCACATTTTGACTGCTAAATAACCAAGCGTCTTTGAGCTAAGTTAAGGCAAACGAATAATATACCCAACTTACTTACATTCAGTTATTTCAGGTATACAGGAAGCCCGATAGGCGGGCTCCTTAAAAAATAGGCGGCAATTATTCCCCAAGAAGGTAAGCGCTGTCTAGTTTACAAAATGCAACTAATAGTTTCGCGACGCTCGAGTAGAACCCAAATTCGTCGAATTGTTTACATTTGTCTGCAAACTGAGGTAGCCAAGAAATCAACTGTTGCTGGATAAAGTCGTTTTGTTTAACGAAGGCTTCTTCCATGTGTTTTTCTTGCTCAAGTTCGTTTGAGCGGATAATCATGTTGCCGAGAAAGTCGAGTTCAACGGCTAAGTGGTCCGCAGGCTCTTTTAGATTTTCATCTACTTGAACGCCAAATTCTGCCATCAACTTTTCCATTTCCTCGGCTGGCTTGTCATTCAGCAAACCTGATTCACCGATGTACATCGATGCGTAAGGAAGAGCGCCGTATTTTTCTGTCTTCAAAAACAATTCACAAAAGTCAGCAGCAAGCTCCAATTGAGCGTCTTCACGATCTTGCAATCGGTTTAGCGCATCAACGAGGCTATCAACGGCTGGTTTCAGCGACTCATTTTCACCTAAACCTGCTAGAAAACTGCGAATTTCAACACTGTGGTAGGCTTCCAGCTCTTTCTCTGTTAGCTCTTTTGCGAACAAGCTCGAAAACCACCAGTAAATTTCAGCGCGTTTTTCATTAAAAGCTTTCACTTCTTGCATTTTGGGCTCCTGAATGATGCTTCAAGTTGTGCATCACAAAGTCAATTAGGGATATCCCCTAAGTGTAATCAATTAAAATGAATAGCAGTAACTATAATTATTATGTTTTATGGTCAAAAATTAACGTTTATTAATAGCGATGGGTAAGCTTGTTTTGAATCAATAAAAACGCTAAATCTTGCTTTTTAATGTATCTATGACTAGAAATGTTACTAGTTATGAATAGAATACGTCTTGGATAATAAGAAGACAGAAAAGTGGTGTAAATGAGCTATCACGTATTAGTCGTAGAAGATGATGTTGTAACTCGTAGTAAGCTTGCGGGATATTTCCAAAATGAGGGTTACCAAGTCAGCGAAGCAGAGAGTGGCGCAGAAATGCGTGAGGTCCTGCAAGCGGGTGATGTAGACCTAATAATGCTGGATATCAACCTGCCGGGTGAAGACGGCCTGATGCTTACTCGTGAATTACGTAGCCAATCGGATATTGGTATCATATTAGTAACAGGACGCACGGATAGCATTGATAAAATCGTAGGCCTAGAAATGGGCGCTGACGATTATGTGACAAAACCTTTTGAACTGAGGGAATTGTTGGTTCGCGTTAAAAACTTGCTGTGGCGTATTTCAGCAGCGCGTAGCGGTAGCGCGAAAGCGAACGAAACCAGTGAAGAACATATTGTACGTTTTGGAGAGTGGACATTCGACATTCAACGTCGTGCGCTGAGCCGTAACGGCGAACCCGTAAAATTGACCAAAGCTGAATACGAACTTTTGGTGGCGTTATCGTCTTACCCTAACCAGGTGTTAAGTCGCGAACGTATTTTGAATATGATCAGCCACCGAGTTGATGCTCCCAATGATCGTACTATTGATGTTCTTATTCGACGTATGCGCGCAAAAATGGAGTTTGATCCAAAGAACCCGCAAATTTTTGTGACGGTGCACGGCGAAGGCTATATGTTTGCTGGTGATTAAACTGAACAAACCTAAGTCTTAAAAAGAAAAAGGAGAGCTTCGGCTCTCCTTTTTTTTGGTTTCAAGATAGTACTACTTTGCTTCAACCATTGGTGTTTGGCCGACAGTATCACGCAATCTTTGCCAAATGCTGCCCAAGTACTCATGCCAATAAAGCTCCGTTTGTTCTAAGTAACGCGCTTTAGGTGAGTATTTATCCCAAGGTTGACTGATTTCGCTAATAGCTAAGAAGTTGGTCGGGGCTGGGATTGGTTTAATGCCTGCTGCGTTGAACTCATACAATGCACGGCTCATGTGGCTCGCAGAAGTGACTAACACAATCTCCTTTTGTTGAACGAATGCAGCCGCTTGACGCGCCTCTTCCCACGTATCTTTCGCATCTTCTAATAAAATGATATCGGATTTCGCGACTCCCAACGCAAGGGCAACGTTCGCCATCATTCTCGCGTGGCTAATTTCAGATCCGCCAGCATAGCCAGACAAAATTAATTTAGCACCTGGATACATTCTTAAAATACGAATGCCTTCAGTTAAGCGCATTAATGCTGCACGGCTTAACTGCGAGGTGGGTGGAATTTCGTCATCGATAACATGACCATTCCCTAAAACCATCACGTAGTCGATGGTGCCAGAAACTGGCAAAAAGGCTTTATGCTCTCGCTCTAATGGCATAAGAAGCTTGGTTGAAACAGGTTGGAAGGCAACAAGAAAAATGCCAACAAAAGAGAATAGAACAACGAAGCAGCCAGTTTTACGTTTTGTGGTAAAACTAATGAGAGCAAGACCCAACAAGCCTATCAGCAGCAATGCCGGAAGTGGCATAAGCAAGGCTGACACTACTTTTTTCAGCTCAAACATACATAAATAGTCCGAAAAAACATCAATTGATAATAAAAATGAGGGTACCCCTCTTTATTCCTGCTTTCCTTGTGCCAGAATAGCGGCACAATCCGTTATGATAACTCAGCAGAAGTGACAGAAGACCGCAATTTCGACGATATCGCCCACAAATTTGCAAAAAATATTTACGGCTCCGATAAAGGGGAGATCCGCCAAATCATTGTGTGGGAAGATTTTCTACAGATTCTAAGTGAATTAGATGCTGACCAGCAACCCCTAGAGGTGTTGGATGCTGGTGGTGGTTTGGCACAAATGTCGCAAAAGCTTGCTAAGCTCGGACATCGAATCGCTTTATGTGATCTATCTTCGGAAATGCTGCAGTTGGCTAAGCAGGATATTGAAAAAAACGGTTTGCTTGAGCAGTATCGCCTGATTCATTCGCCTGTCCAATCCATTGGTGAGCATATGGATGAACAGGTGGATCTTGTTATGTTTCACGCCGTCATGGAGTGGTTGGTCGATCCTAAGGCCGCACTTGAAACGGTACTAGAACAAGTAAAACCGGGAGGCATCGCATCAGTGATGTTCTATAACCACCATGGTTTAGTCTATAAAAACGTGGTTTGTGGCAACATTCCTCATATATTAGACGGCATGCCTCACCGAAAAAGATTTAAACTACAGCCGCAAAAAGGCTTAAAACCTGAAGAAGTCTACCAATGGATAGAAGATTCAGGCTTTAGTATTTGTGGCAAATCTGGTATCCGCTCATTTAGTGATTACATAGGCAATATGCAATACATGGGCGATTACGAGTTTGAAGATGTGTTGGCGCTAGAAAAACAACTTTGTCGACAAGAGCCATACCTCTCATTAGGCCGCTACATTCATGTGTGGGCTAAAAAGAACGATAAACAGGAATAACAATGAGTGAGATGACTCTCAATGCTGCAGAGCAACCAATCGATGAGTTGGTTGGCTGGGTTAAGCAGCACGATTTCTCGTTGAACCTGACCACAGAGCGATTGGCATTCTTGATAGCCATTGCCGTACTGAGTAATGAAAGGTTCGATGAAGAATTGGGTGAAGGTGAATTGCATGATGCGTTTGCCATCGTCACTCGATTATTTGATGAGACTGGCGAAGCATCCGCTTTTCGTGCGAACAACGCCATCAACGAGATGGTCAAGCAGCGCCTTATTAGCCGTTTTGTCAGTGAGATTACTGACGGAGCGAGCATTTACCGCTTGTCGCCTTTAGCGATAGGAATTACCGATTACTACGTGCGTCATCGTGAGTTCTCGAAACTGCGCCTTTCTATTCAACTGTCTATGGTGGCAGATGAAATGGCGAAAGCGATTGAGGCAGCACAAAAAGGTGGCACACCGGGCCACTGGAAGAAAAACGTATACGGAGTTTTAAAATATTCTGTAGGCGAGATCTTCGATCAAATCGATCTTAACCAACGTGTGATGGATGAGCAGCAGCAATCTGTAAAACAACAAATTGCCGACCTGCTAAATAAAGACTGGCGCGAAGCGATCAACAACTGTGAAGCGCTCCTATCAGAAACATCAAGCACGTTGCGTGAACTTCAAGATACGCTGCAAGCCGCCAGTGATGAACTGCAAACTCAGATCCTAGATATTCAAGAAATTGTGTACGGCGATCCTGAGCTAGAGTTCATCGAAGAAGCGTTGTTTGGTCTGCAAATGAAGCTGGATCGAATCACAAGCTGGGGCCAGCAAGCGATCGACCTTTGGATTGGTTACGACCGACATGTGCACAAGTTCATCCGTACTGCAATTGATATGGATAAGAACCGTGCGTTTAGCTCGCGTCTACGTCAATCCGTCAAAGATTACTTCGATGCGCCTTGGTATCTGACTTATGCAGATGCGGAAAGGCTTTCTGACCTTCGTGATGAGGCGTTGGTGCTACGTGATGACGAAGTGACCGGCCAAGTTCCGATGGAAGTAGAGTATGAAGAATTTCAACAAGTCAATGATGAGTTGTCTGAACGAATTGGTGACATGCTAAAAGCGCATAAAGATCAAGGCACGCCAATCGACTTGAGTGTGGTATTGCGAGATTACCTTGCACAGCATCCTTACACTCATCATTTTGATTTAGCTCGCATTATCGTTGATCAAGCCGTACGTCTGGGGTATTCAGAATCGGATTACCAAGCGATTCAACCGGACTGGAAAGCAATCAACGAATTTGGGGCAAAGGTACAAGCGAATGTCATCGACCGATACTAATGAATACATGTCAGAGAATCTGGCAAAAGCAATCTCTAACCCTCTGTTCCCAGCGCTAGACAGCATGCTACGAGCAGGGCGTCATATCTCAAGTGAAGATCTGGATAACCACGCGTTGTTATCGGACTTCGAACTTGAGCTTTCTTCTTTCTACCAGCGCTACAATACCGAATTGGTGAAAGCGCCAGAAGGTTTCTTCTACCTTCGTCCTCGTTCAACTTCTTTGATTGGCCGCAGTGTGCTTTCTGAGCTGGATATGCTGGTGGGTAAGGTACTGTGTTTCCTTTACCTAAGCCCTGAGCGTCTTGCGCACGAAGGTATCTTCACTAACCAAGAGCTGTACGACGAACTGCTTGCGCTAGCAGATGAAAACAAGCTGATGAAGCTGGTGACGAACCGTGCTACCGGTTCTGACCTTGATAAAGAAAAGCTGTTTGAAAAAGTACGTACGTCACTTCGTCGTCTACGTCGGCTAGGCATGATCATCAACATCGGTGAGACTGGTAAATTCAGCATCAGTGAAGCGGTATTCCGCTTTGGTGCCGATGTACGTATTGGCGATGATATGCGTGAAGCGCAGCTACGTCTGATCCGTGATGGTGAAGCGGTAGTGCACACCAAAGAGCCAAGCCAAGGCAGCCTATTGTCTGAAGAAGAACAAGACGACCAAGCCCAAGAAGAAACAACAGAAGAGGGTGAAGCATGAGCATGATTGAACGCGGTAAATACCAATCGCTGACCATGGTCAACTGGAACGGCTTCTTTGCCCGTACGTTTGACATCGATGGTCTGGTCACCACGCTATCAGGTGGTAACGGTGCAGGTAAATCAACCACAATGGCGGCATTCATCACCGCATTGATTCCTGACCAAACGCTACTGCACTTCCGTAACACAACCGAAGCGGGCAGCAGCCAATCGTCTCGCGATAAAGGTCTATACGGTAAGCTACAACCGGGGGCGTGTTATGCAGCACTAGACGTGGTGAACTCACGTAACCAACGCCTACTTTTTGCCGTAAAACTGCAGCAAGTAGCGGGTCGTGATAAGAAAGTAGACATCAAACCGTTTGTTATTCAAGGCCTTCCAAGCCATATAAAACCAACAGATATTTTGGTTGAAAGCGTATCTGCGACTCAAGCTCGTGTACGTCAAATCAACGAAGTAAAAGAATCGATCGCGGAATTTGAAGGTGTTCAATTCAAAGCCTTCTCTTCTATTGTTGATTACCACGCACAAATGTTTGAATTCGGTGTGATTCCGAAGAAATTGCGTAACTCTGGTGACCGCTCTAAATTCTACCGCTTGATCGAAGCATCGCTTTACGGTGGTATTTCAAGTGCGATTACGCGCTCGCTACGTGACTACCTTCTGCCACAAAACGGCGGCGTGAAGAAAGCGTTCCAAGATATGGAATCGGCGCTGCGTGAAAACCGCATGACGCTAGAAGCGATCAAAACTACGCAAGCAGACCGTGACTTGTTCAAACACTTGATTACAGAGTCGACCAACTACGTGGCAGCGGACTATATGCGCCATGCCAACGAGCGTCGTAAAAAACTAGAACAGACACTGTCTTTGCGTTCAGAGTTATTTGGTTCTCGCGAGACCTTGATTGAGCAAAACAACCTGCTTAACCGCGTTCAAGAAGAGCTGGAACTGCTGATCGAGTCAGAATCTTCTTTAGAGCAAGACTACCAAGCGGCTTCTGATCACTTGCAACTGGTGCAAAACGCGCTGCGTCAGCAAGAGAAGATCGAACGCTACCAAGAAGATCTTGAAGAGCTGAGCGAGCGTCTTGAAGAACAAATGATGGTAGTGGAAGAAGTGCAAGAACGCGTGATGATGGCTGAAGAGCAAGCTACCGTTGCAGAAGAAGAGGTGGATAGCCTTAAGACGCAACTTGCTGATTACCAGCAAGCTCTTGACGTTCAGCAAACTCGCGCCCTTCAATATCAACAAGCAGTTCAAGCGCTGGAGAAAGCGAAGCAGCTACTTGGCGATGACAGCCTAACGGCGGAATCGGCTCAAGCGCTTGTCTCTGAGCTTAAGAGCAAAGAATCAGAAAACACCAATGCGTTGCTATCGGTTAAGCACAAACTGGACATGTCTTCTGCAGCGGCAGAGCAGTTTGAAACCGCGCTTAAACTGGTACAAAGCATCGTTGGTCAAGTTGAGCGCAAAGACGCGTCTGAACATGCGAAAACCGCAATTGCGAAAGCGCGTGAGTCACAACAAATCGCACAAAACGAACAGCAATGGCGAGCACAACACCGTGATCTCGAACGCAGCCTTAACCAGCAGCGTCAAGCACGTGAACTGGTTGCTGAATACAAAAAACAATATCACGTTGAACTAACCGATGAGGTTACGTTTGAACAAGAACGTGAACGTCATGCGACGCAAATCGAATCACTAGAGATAGCTCAAGAAGAAGTTCGTGATCAGCGTGGTGAACAGCGCCGTCTAGAGCAAAACGCGGTGGCAGAAATCAGTAAGCTTGAAGCAATAGCACCAGCTTGGATTGCGGCGAACGATGCGCTAGAGAAACTGAGAGAGCAGAGCGGTGAAGAGCTTGAGGATCGCCATGCGGTAATGAACCACATGCAAGTTGTCCTTGAACAAGAAAGGGAGCTGTCTTTAGCTAAAGATAAGCTTGCTGAGCGCCGTAGCCAGCTAGACTCTGAGATTGAGCGTCTTGCTTCTCCTGGTGGTTCAAACGACCCTCGTCTGAAAGGTTTGGCTGATACACTGGGCGGCGTATTGCTGTCTGAGATCTACGATGACATCACGATTGATGACGCGCCTTACTTCAGTGCGATGTACGGTCCGGCTCGTCACGCTATCGTTGTTTCTGACCTGTCAGGTATCGAAGAGAAACTGGTAGAGCTAGACGACTGTCCAGAAGATTTGTACATCATTGAAGGTGACATCGATGCCTTTGATGACAGCTCGTTCGATGCAGAAGAGTTAGAGGGCGCGGTTTGTGTTCGCATGAACGATCGCCAAATGCGTTACTCTCGCTTGCCTGAGATCCCATTGTTTGGTCGTGCGGCCCGTGAGCAGCGTTTAGAGTTGCTGCGTAACGAACGAGAAGAAGTGGTAGAGAAACACGCAAAAGCGGCGTTTGATTCTCAGAAAATGCAGCGCTTGTACCAAGCATTTAACCAATTTGTGTCTAACCACATTCAAGTAGCTTTTGACGCTGATCCAGAACAAGCACTGGCAACCATTCGTGATAAGCGTAACCAAATCGCTCGCGTGTTGGCGGATCTGGATGCAAAAGAGCAGCAGCAACGCTCTCAGCTTCAAACTAGTAAGCAAGCACTGTCTTCTCTGGACAAGCTAGCATCACACATGGTGCTTGTTGAAGATGAATCATTGCAAGCGCGTTTTGATGAGCTAGAAGAGAAAATCGCTCAGCTTGCAGAGGCGAAAAACTTCTTAAACAACCATGCAAAAGCCGTCGCGCAACTAGAGAATATTGCGTCTGCGCTTGATGCTGACCCAGAGCAATTTGATGCACTAGAAGCAGAATACAAAGCGGCAGATGAACAGTTACAAGATCTTAAGAAGCAAATCTTTGCACTCTCGGATCTGGTTGAACGTCGTCACTACTTCGCTTACTCAGACTCGGTTGATCTTCTGAACAAAAGTAGCGAACTGAGTGAGCAGCTAAAAGCGAAGTTGGTTCAAGCTGAACAGACTCGTACTCGTTCTCGTGAAGAGTTGAAGCAAGCACAAGGACAAATGAACCAATACAACCAAGTATTGGCGTCTTTGAAGAGTTCGCATCAAGCTAAGCAAGAAACCGTTCAAGAGTTCAAACAAGAACTTCAAGAGTTTGGTGTTAATGCGGACGAAGGTGCGGAAGAACGTGCAATGCGTCGTCGTGACGAACTGCACGAGCGTCTACACACGTCTCGCAGTCGTAAGAGTGAATACGAGCGCACGATAACGTCGACCGAGCTTGAGATGAAAGGCTTGGCGAAACGTCTGAATAAAGTGCAGAAAGAATACGCAGAGCTGCGCAAATTTGTAGTTGCAGCGAAAGCGGGTTGGTGTTCAGTACTTCGCTTAGCGCGTGAAAACGATGTTGAGCGTCGTCTACACAAACGTGAACTGGCGTATATGTCGGCAGATGAATTGCGTTCCATGTCGGATAAATCATTGGGTGCGCTGCGTCTTGCTGTTGCAAACAATGATGACTTGCGTGATGCACTTCGTTTGTCTGAAGACAACGCTCGCCCAGAGCGTAAAGTTCTGTTCTACATTGCGGTATACCAACACCTTCGTGAGCGTATTCGTCAGGATATCATCCGTACTGATGACCCAGTTGAAGCAATCGAAGAGATGGAAGTGGAACTGGCGCGTCTAACGGAAGAGCTAACGCAACGTGAAAACCGCCTAGCGATCAGCTCTGAGTCGGTAGCGAGCATCATCAAGAAGACGATTCAGCGTGAGCAAAACCGTATTCGTATGCTGAACCAAGGCTTGTCGAACATCTCGTTCGGTCAGGTCAAGGGCGTACGTCTAAACGTGAAAATTCGCGAAAGTCACGAAGTGCTACTGAACGGTCTAGCGACACAACAAGAGCAGCATAAAGATCTGTTCGAATCGACTCGCTTTACCTTCTCTGAAGCAATGGCGAAACTGTTCCAACGTGTGAACCCACATATCGATATGGGTCAACGTTCTCCTCAGGTTCTGGGTGAAGAGCTACTGGATTACCGTAACTACCTAGAGCTAAGTGTAGAAGTGAACCGTGGTACAGATGGCTGGCTACAGGCTGAGTCTGGCGCACTATCAACAGGTGAAGCGATCGGTACCGGTCAGTCAATTCTATTGATGGTCGTGCAAAGCTGGGAAGAAGAGTCTCGTCGTCTACGCAGCAAAGACATTGTGCCTTGTCGTTTACTCTTCTTGGATGAAGCAGCGCGTCTGGATGCGAAATCGATCGCGACATTGTTCGAATTGTGTGACCGTCTGGATATGCAACTTCTTATCGCGGCACCAGAAAACATCAGCCCAGAGAAAGGGACTACCTACAAGTTGGTGCGTAAGGTGTTTAAAGACCATGAGCACGTACACGTAGTTGGTCTACGTGGTTTTGGTCAAACGGATAAGCCTAAGACTGAAGCGCAAGAGATGATCGAAGAGTTTGAATCGTAAACTCCGAATCTAGCAAAACGCCCGCAATGAACGCGGGCGTTTTTGTATTTGTTAGCGGGAGGCTTCAAAGCGTATAAAATAAGCCGAGACTGTAGGACGACAGTCTCGGCTTATTAATAGAACTTAGCGGGGAGGCTAAGTTTTATTCCTCTGAAATATCGTCTCTGATATCGATCATTTCAGCAAGCTCTTCAAGTGCTTGGACAGAAAGCTCAGACAAGCGTTGTAAATGCTGGTCTAAGCTCTCTTGTTCTTCAAGCTCTGGTTCATCGTTATCTGTTTCTTTTGTTAGCATTTCTCAACCTCTCAAGTTGAGTAAGGGGAGACCTCATCATACTCAAAAGTTAAAGGAGAAAAGAAACGATCTATGTTGATTCTGTTAGCTCGATCATTGATTCAAGTTATAGGTGAGGTGAGTTTGTTTAATAAGATGAGTAGGTAGACGGTTTTGGAAACGGAAACAAAAACGCCAGCAATCCGAACAATTACTGGCGAATGATATTGTGATTGGCGATTAGAACTGTGGTTTTACCCCAAACTGCTCTGCTGCGTAGGCGACACGTTCAATCGGCTTTGGATACTCGGCAGGTGTGCCGAGGCTCTCTATGTGTTTCAAACGAGGAAGCAAGCCCGCACCATTAGCGATTTGGATTGCTAAGCCAGGACGAGCGTTGAGCTCTAAAACCATAGGTCCTTCTTCTTTATCTAACACCATATCAGTGCCCATGTACCCCAACCCTGTCATCTCCCACGCACTAGACGCAAGCTCAAGCAAGCGCTCCCAGTGCGGGACTTGGAGGGTAGAAAGGTCTTTGCCTGTATCCGGATGGTGGGTGACTGGATGGTCGAATTGCACCGCTCGGATTGCTTTACCTGTGGCGATATCAATGCCCACGCCCACAGCGCCTTGGTGTAGGTTTGCTTTACCGTCCGACGCCGCCGTAGAACAGCGCATCATTGCCATAACAGGGTAGCCTTTAAATACGATGATTCGAACATCAGGCACACCTTCATAACTGAAGCCATCGAAACAATCATCAAACTTAATCAGGTTCTCAACGACTGCGACGTCGTTTTTACCACCAAGAGAGAAAAGGCCAGCAAGCGCATTACTGATATGACGTTCAACTTCATCCTTACCAATTGTAGAGCCGGAAGGTTTGGTATAGACCCCATCTTTATGCGAGGTAATAACCAAAATACCCTTACCACCACTACCTTGAGCGGGCTTGATAACAAAACCAGGCCAATCTTGCACCATCTTATGGATGGTCTTTACTTCTGCTTGGTTATGAATAACACCGATCAGGGCAGGGACGGTCGCCCCTGCTGCCTGCGCAATAATTTTAGTCTTGAGCTTGTCATCAACTAATGGGTATTTAGAACGATCATTGTAACGGCCGATATAACTGTGGTTACGTTTGTTCATCCCCATAATGCCTTTATGGCGAAGCTTAGCTGGCGAAGTAAAACTTTCTAACATCGTTTAGTCCTCCGCTAGTGGTTTGAAACGACGTAACTCAGTTAGACGGTAACCTGTGTAAGTACCTAGTAATAGAATACCGGCCAGAACAATCAACTGTAGACCAATGAAGTTAAAGGTTAGGTGCTGAATGTATGAGTTCGTCATCGCTAAGTAAACCAATACTGCGGTGAGCAGTGAGCCCCCACCTTGCAGAGCGACTTCTTTCGCACCTTCTTCTTCCCATAGGATAGACATACGTTCAATTGTCCATGACAAGATGATCATAGGGAAGAACGTAATTGTTAAGCCTTCCGTTAAGCCCATCTTAAATGCGACTACTGTGAACACCGAAATGATCATAATAACGGTAATAATGACCGCTGATATCCGTGCTACAAGCAGTAAGTTCAACCTCGATAAGTAACTTCGAATAATCAAGCCTGTGCCAACGATCAATAAGAAACCGACAATACCCGTTAATAGCTGGGTTTGAACAAACGCAACAGCAATCAGTACTGGCATGAAAGTGCCGGATGTTTTCAGACCGATAATCACACGCAAGAACACCACGATAAGGGCACCGATAGGGATCAGCATGATGGTCTTAAACATCGCTTGTTCTTCAAGAGGCAAGCTATGAATTGAAATATTCAGCAGCCCATCAGCTTCTATCTTGTTGTTCGTCGCTTGCTGTGGAGTCATTTCTTGTTTGATCATTGAGAAATGAACTTGGCTATTTTTACCACCAACAAGATCAAGCAGGGATACGTTCGACTCATCCCAAACTAATAAGTTTGGTTTCACGGCTTTCTGTTCGGAATTTGGTGAGAACAGCACCCAATCTTTACCTGACCAAACCTGAACCATTGGTTGAATGGTTTGGCGTCGACGGCCATCTTCTAGTTCGATAACACCGACGGTTTTGCTCTGTATACCTGCGGTAAGCAAAATATTATGTAGTGCATCAGTACGGCTGAAGTCATTCAGTAGTAGCGATGAATTTTGACTGTCTGGGTCATTAAGCGCTTTGATGAGCTCACGAGTGAAGGTCACATTGTCGGCAGAGCGACTCATCGCACGCTCTACAAGGGCATTTGCCGCCGCGGCTTGTGGCGCTGATAGCGTTGGTGGCGTAATGTCTTCAGTTGGTGGTAGAGGCGTAACTTTAGCCTGAGGGTCCACTAAGAACTGCGCTTTGTAGTAAATGGTTTGAGGACCTTTGGCCTGACGAATTGACCACTCGGCACGACGTCCAGAATCAGAATTAATGTAGGAAACGCCATAACCAGAAGAGGAAGCGGATTCACCGATAAGCGTATAACCACTTTGTGTATGAGGTGCTGCGAGTGAAGCTTTGACTTCATTGCCGTTAGCATTGAACTCAATACGTGCCTCTACATCCCATACCTGACGAGTTTCGCCTGGTGTCCAAGGCACGCCGTAGTTTTCATGTCTGAAAACACTCAAAGCAATGCCCGCAATCACCAATAAGATGATTGAAAGGTAAAACGGTATTTTTGACGTCATAATCTACCTTATTATTTTTTATCTTCGTCCGTTTGGATATAGGTACGACTTACATCGACAAGTGCGATGTCGCGCATAAATTCTCTACCCAGTAAAATAGGATGGTTCATATGCGAGCGATCTGCCAACGTAAATTGCGCTTTTTCATGAATTTTTCCAACGCGCACCCAAAGTTCGACTACAGCGCGACGTTCTAGTTCTTCACTGGTAACTTGGCGAATTTTTACGTAACGAATGACAGGCGCTTCGATCCAAGTATTTTTTTCTTCTTCGGATTTACTGGTATCTGCCAGGTGGAATCGAACCCAGTTTTTGCCGTTTCTTTCGAACTCTTCAATATCAACTGCATTTAAAGATGAGGTTGCGGCACCGGTGTCGACACGTGCATCAAAAGTCTGCTTAATGGAGTCGATAGTGACCTTTTCAATTGAGCCAAGGACAATATCATGAGTTGGTGTTGGTTCCACAGGAGCAGGAGATTGGACAATAATCGGCTCTTTTGGCTTTTTCACTTCTGCCATTGCTTCATCGCGAAATGTCAGAAGTTCAACCTGTAGTTTATCGACTTGTTCTTCAAGGCTGTCGATATAGTCCGATTGGTTGCTGAGCTGAAGCTCTAAGTTAGTAATGCGATTATTGACATTCGCTTCTGAAGTTTGAATAGCCGCTAACGTTTCTTGGTGGTACTGTTCGCCTTTGGTTAGTGAGCATCCAGATAGTAAGGCGATGGCAACAATCGGGGTCAATCGTAATAACATTGAAAACCTTGGGATTGGATTAAGTTGTTTATTTTTTAGGAGTTTAGCTCATATCGATAAAGCCTCACAAGTAAGAATGTTTCTCTATTACTTATTGTTTGAGGAATAGTGATGAAAAGCTAAAAATCAAGGACATAAAAGCGCATCCTTATTTAGAGCGTGCTTATGTTTTGATGTAACAAATGGACTCGAAAAACAAACACGCTCAGTACGAGGAAAGAGGGTAATGTCTTAACTCGTAAAATGAGTTAAGACAATGTCAGGAATCTCAGCGAATTATGGTTTGCGAGCGACAAGAACCGCGCGGCGAGGGGCAGGGTAACCTTCTACAGTCTTGCTTGGGTTGTTCGGATCTAGATAGTCTGGTAGAGAGTTATGCGTCATCCAATCTGTGGTACGTTGTTCATCAACCGAAGTGACGTTTTCATCAACGATGCGCACATCTTCAAATCCTACCAACTCTAACCATACTTTCAGTGCTTTTGCTGAAGGGAAGAAATAGACATTGCGCATTTGTGCGTAACGAGAAGTTGGAACCAACACTGAATTCTCATCACCTTCAATCACTAGTGTTTCTAGTACGAGTTCACCACCAGACACTAATTGATCTTTTAGCTGCACCAAGTGATCCAATGGAGAGCGACGGTGGTAAAGCACGCCCATGCTGAATACCGTGTCGAACGCTTCTAACTTAGGTAGTTGTTCAATACCCAACGGCAGTAGGTGCGCACGTTGGTCATCGCCCATTAGTTTACGAATTGCTTCGAACTGAATTAGGAACAGATGAGATGGATCGATACCGACGGTTAAGCGTGCACCTTCACCCAGCATACGCCACATGTGGTAGCCGTTACCACAACCAACATCGAGTACGCTGCGGTTCTTTAATGGAGAAATATGCGGAAGCACGCGGTCCCATTTCCAATCACTGCGCCACTCAGTATCAATATGAATGCCGTGTACGTGGTATGGCCCTTTGCGCCAAGGATGGAATGTACGAAGTAAGCTTTCTAGCTTTTTAAGTTCCCCTTGAGGCATGGGCTCATTGTTTGAAATCGTGACAGAATCAACAATGTCGATGTTGTCCGGTCTACCCGCTGGGATTTTGTTCAGGGCTTTCAACCAGCGACCAAAGTCACCGTGCTCTGCATTTTGCCAATCCGTTAGCTGTTGTGGAAGCACATTAAGCCAAGGTTGAAGACGGGTGTCTTGGGCAATCAATTGGTAGAAATTTGCAAAGTTAAACATAGTTAGTTAATCGCTGAGTTGATGGGTATAAATTATTAACAAAAGCCGAAATCGGTATGGTTCAGGCTTTGTATGCATGGTCTATTTAATCGCGAACATGGAGCCGAAGTTAAAGCATTGGAACCAAACATCGTAGCTAGAAAAGCCAATTTTAGCGAAACGCTCTTTATGTTCTTTCTTTGAATCTGGGCGCATTACGTTTTCTATCGCGCTGCGCTTTTGGCTGATTTCTAGTTCGCTATAACCATTTGCACGTTTAAAGTCGTGGTGAAGGTCAATTAATAGCTCGTTTGACACTTCATCTTCGAAGACGAATTTCTCCGACAAAATCAAAATTCCGCCTGGACGTAGACCCGCGTAGATTCGTTCAAGCAGGGCGTAACGATCGTCTGGAGAAAGAAATTGCAGAGTAAAGTTCAGTACGACAACTGATGCGTTTTCAATATCGATATTACGAATATCCGCTTCAACCACATCTACAGGAGTATCGCTTCGGTACGCGTTGACGTGAAGTTTACAACGCTCAACCATCGCAGGAGAGTTGTCCACTGCGATGATTTGGCAACCTTCTTGTTTGATATGGCGACGCATAGACAATGTTGCAGCACCCAAAGAACAGCCAAGGTCATAGATGTTTGAGTGGGGCTTTACAAAACGCTCTGCCAGCATACCGATTGCAGAAATAATATTGCTGTAACCCGGTACCGATCGTTGAATCATGTCAGGAAATACTTCCGCTACGCGTTCATCGAACGTGAAATCCCCAATTTTATCGATTGGAGCCGAAAAAATAGTATCTGGATTGCTCTTAGGGTTCATAACTAAGTCTCTGCATACAAGCCGCCTGAAAATGTCAGGCACCAAAAAAGGCGCGTATTTTATGGGAATTTCGCGCCTCTGTCATGTGTTGCGTTAGAACATCTGTAACTGCGAGTTGCCATCGTCAGCTGGGAAAGGCGCTAACTCAGGGAGCGTGATACGTTTTTGTATGTCTTTATACAGGTTTGCAGCCAACTCTGGCGCAATTATATTGTCTGCGGTATGGATCATGACATATGGCTGTTTACCTTCGGCAATCCATTGTGGCAACTTGTTGAGCCATGGTTTAAAAAACTCGTAATTTTGCTGTTCTTCTGGATGACCAATAAAGCGAATCAAAGGGTGTGAAGCGGTAGCAATGGCGTGAACAGGGACTCGTGGTTTTTTCATTTGTGCATCAATAATCGCTTCATTGTCTGGCTTAGCGGCAAAGACAGGGCGGCTATCCATAATAATGCGGTCAATGTTATTTTCTACTAACCATTGGTTAAGCGCTCGCTCTTCTTCACCTTTGGAGAAAAATGCCATATGACGAACCTCAACACCAAGAGGGAAGTTAGGTGGAAAGCTCGCACAGAACTTTTTCAGTCGATCAAGGTGCTCAGGACCAAAAGCGGCTGGCAATTGAATTGTCCATTGCCCCACACGGTCATGCAACGGCTCCATGATTTTCATGAAGTCTCTCAGTTGTTCGCTGCAACCTCTTAGCATTTGCTCATGAGTGATGGCTTTAGGAAGTTTGAAAGTAAAGCGAAAATCATCGTGGGTTGCGGCTCTCCAGTTTTGCACTGTATTGAGCGTCGGTGTGGCATAAAATGTCGTGTTGCCTTCCACGGTATGAAACACTTGCGCATACCTTTCTAAACGTTCAGCGGGCTTTGTCCCGCTGCCGTAAAAACTTTGTTGCCATTGATTGTGCGACCACATCGTCAATCCAAGTCGAAGAGGTAAGTTATCCATTATTCTTTACTGCTTGCTACTCGTGTGAATACTTTACGAGAGTTTTGCTGAAATAGGTAATTTCACGCTATAATCCTCCCCAATTTTTTCGCTTTGGTGCGCTTTTGAACATTTGTTGTACTAAAAAGCACCAGTGAATGATAAAACACACGTAATTGTATGTTGAGTAGTCGATTTTCGTGGACATTCAGCGTATAACTGAATCTTTACTCTGCTTAGCAATGAGGCTGACAGAGCGTAGTTAACAACATTTGAGAGATTGGGAATTTCATTATGCGTACCCATTACTGTGGTCACCTGAACAAGTCCCTTGCAGGACAAACTGTAGAACTTTGCGGCTGGGTTAACCGTCGTCGTGATTTAGGCGGTCTTATTTTTATTGATATGCGAGATCGCGAAGGTATCGTTCAGGTAGTTGTTGATCCAGATATGGCGGATGCGTATGAAGTGGCTAACACACTTCGTAATGAATTCTGTATCAAACTAACGGGTGAAGTACGAGTTCGTCCAGAAAGCCAAGCAAACAAAGACATGGCAACAGGTGAAGTTGAGATCCTTGCGACAGGTCTTGAAGTCATCAACCGCAGTGACGTTTTGCCTCTAGACTTCAACCAAAAGAACTCTGAAGAGCAACGTCTGAAGTACCGTTACTTAGACCTTCGTCGTCCTGAAATGAGTGACCGCATCAAGCTACGTGCTAAAGCATCTAGCTTTGTTCGTCGTTTCCTAGATGACAACGGCTTCCTAGATATCGAAACACCAGTACTAACGAAAGCGACACCAGAAGGCGCGCGTGACTACCTAGTACCTAGCCGTGTTCACAAAGGCAGCTTTTACGCGCTTCCTCAGTCTCCACAGCTATTCAAACAACTTCTAATGATGTCTGGTTTTGACCGTTACTACCAAATCGTTAAGTGTTTCCGTGATGAAGACTTACGCGCTGACCGTCAACCAGAATTCACTCAAATCGATATCGAAACGTCATTCATGACGGCTGACCAAGTACGTGAAGTGACTGAAAACATGGTTCGCGATATGTGGCAAGAGCTACTAAACGTAGACCTAGGTCAGTTCCCAGTAATGCCATTCAGCGAAGCGATTCGCCGTTTCGGTTCTGACAAGCCAGACCTACGTAACCCGTTAGAGTTAGTTGATGTCGCTGACCTAGTGAAAGACGTTGAGTTCAAAGTATTCTCTGGCCCAGCAAACGATGAGAAAGGCCGCGTTGCCGTTATTCGCGTTCCAGGTGGTGCATCTTTGACTCGTAAGCAAATTGATGGCTACGGTGAATTCGTTGGTATCTACGGTGCGAAAGGTCTAGCTTGGATGAAGGTTAACGATCGTGCTGCAGGCATGGAAGGTATCCAGTCTCCAGTGGCTAAGTTCCTAAACGAAGACGTGATCAATGCTATCCTAGATCGCACTCAAGCGGAATCTGGCGATATCATCCTATTTGGTGCTGATAAAGCGGGTATCGTTGCAGAAGCTATGGGCGCACTGCGTCTGAAGCTAGGTAAAGACCTAGAGCTAACTGACGAATCAGCATGGGCTCCACTATGGGTTGTTGACTTTCCAATGTTCGAAGAAGATGACGAAGGCAACCTACACGCGATGCACCACCCATTCACGTCACCTCTAGGTGTGACTGCGGAAGAGCTAAAAGCGAACCCAGCTGCGGCAAACTCTAACGCTTATGATATGGTTCTAAATGGCTACGAAGTTGGCGGTGGTTCTGTCCGTATCCACAACGCAGATATGCAAGAAGCCGTATTTGATATTCTAGGCATCACACCTGAAGAGCAACAGCTTAAGTTCGGCTTCCTGCTTGATGCACTAAAATTCGGTACGCCTCCACACGCTGGTCTTGCATTCGGTCTTGACCGTCTAGTGATGCTGCTATGTGGTACCGAGAACATCCGTGATGTTATTGCATTCCCGAAAACAACAGCAGCGGCGTGTCTACTAACAGACGCACCAAGCATTGCGAACCCAGCAGCGCTAGAAGAGCTAGCAATCGCAGTGACTGCAGCGAAAGAAAAAGACGCAGAATAAGCGCACAACATTTGAAGAAAACTCCCGCAACTGCGGGAGTTTTTGTTTAAATAAACCTAAGAAACTTCCAAAGCAATTTCCCAAGCAACGCTTTTTAGCTCATGTTTGCTATTAAGCGTCAAAATACATTAAAAGGTGAATTATGGCAGGTCATAGTAAATGGGCGAATATTCGTCACCGTAAAGCAGCGCAAGATGCGAAGCGCGGCAAAATCTTTACCAAATTAATCCGTGAAATCGTTGTTGCTGCAAAAGAGGGAGGCGGTGAGCCAGAAAATAACCCACGTTTGCGAGCTGCAATTGATAAAGCGTTGTCTAACAACATGACGCGTGACACTGTCAACCGCGCTGTCAGCCGAGGTGCTGGTGGTGAAGGCGATGACAATATGGAAACCGTAATCTATGAAGGTTATGGTCCGGGTGGCACTGCGGTCATGGTCGAATGTATGACGGATAACCGAAATCGCACAGTATCTGGCGTACGCCATGCGTTCTCGAAGTCAGGAGGCAATCTGGGTACGGATGGTAGTGTAAACTATCTTTTCGACAAGAAAGGCGTGATCTCATACGCCCCAGGTTTAGATGAAGATGCGGTGATGGAAGTGGCGTTAGAAAGTGGCGCTGATGACATCGAAACATCAGAAGATGGCTCGATTGATGTTTACACCGCGCCAAGCGATTTTGGACTCGTAAAAGATGCCCTTGATGCTGCAGGTTTTGAGGCGGAAAACGCCGAAGTGTCGCTTATCCCTTCAACGAAAGCAGAACTGGATGTGGACACGGCGCCAAAACTGCTTCGTTTGATTGACGCTTTAGAAGATCTGGACGATGTTCAGGAGGTTTATCACAACGGTGACATCTCTGACGACGTTGCAGCCTCTCTAGGGTAAACTCAATGTGCAGTGAGCGTTATTCGCTCCGAAATTAGAAAGTAATAATAAGAAATTGAGGCCGCATTCGGCCTCATTTTTAGGATCATTCATGTCAATTATTTTGGGCATTGACCCAGGTTCACGCATTACCGGTTATGGGGTCATTCGTCAAAATGGACGCCATTTGCAATACCTTGGTAGTGGCTGTATTCGTACTTCAGAAAAAGAACTTCCGGGCCGTCTTAAGCAGATTTACGCTGGCGTCACGGAAATCATTACTCAGTTTCAACCGGACGTATTTGCGATTGAACAAGTGTTTATGGCTAAAAATGCGGATTCAGCATTAAAGCTTGGCCAGGCTCGTGGCAGCGCAATTGTTGCTGCGGTGAATGCAGAGTTGCCGGTATACGAATACGCCGCGCGTCTTATTAAGCAAGCTGTAGTCGGTACTGGTGGTGCGGACAAAGCGCAAGTTCAGCATATGGTTCAGCAGATGCTTAAACTGCCCGCCAAGCCTCAAGCGGATGCAGCCGATGCTTTAGGTGTGGCGATTTGTCATGCCAATACGAACAAAACCCTCGTTGCCTTAGCGGGCAAAGCAACCAGTGCCAGAAAAGGGCGCTACCGATAAAATTAACTGGATGTCTATCCAGTTCTTTATTATCCTGTCGCAAATTCATTTCCAAAGAGTATTTATAGTGATTGGACGTCTTCGTGGCACACTGATTGAAAAACAACCACCTGAAGTATTAATTGAAGTTAATGGCATTGGTTATGAAGTACAGATGCCAATGAGCTGTTTTTACGAGCTGCCAAATGTTGGCGAAGAAGCCATTATTTATACTCACTTTGTCGTCCGTGAAGATGCACAATTGCTATACGGTTTCAACACAGTAAAAGAACGAGCACTTTTCCGTGAAGTGATCAAAGCCAATGGCGTTGGTCCTAAACTCGGTCTTGGTATTCTCTCTGGTATGACAGCAACGCAATTTGTTACTTGTGTGGAACATGAAGACGTTTCTACGCTGGTTAAGCTTCCAGGCGTTGGCAAGAAAACCGCAGAGCGATTGGTTGTTGAAATGAAAGACCGCTTGAAAGGGTGGGGTGCTGGCGATCTATTTACACCATTTACGGATGCTGCTCCTGCGGATTCTGGTGCGACATCCAACAACGCGGAAGAAGAGGCAATTAGCGCGCTTCTAGCTTTGGGTTACAAGCCGACTCAAGCGTCGAAAGTGGTGTCTCAGATCGCTAAACCGGACATGAGCAGTGAGCAAATGATCCGTGAAGCTCTAAAATCAATGGTGTAACGCTGGTTTCACAGTGAGCATTTGTTCAAGATAACTCATTCTCTAAGGTTAACGCCAATCGCTTAACGATATTTTTTGTGTCATTCCAGCGAGCCTAGCGAGACTGGGAATCTAATAGCAGCACGCTGAGCGGTTAATGAAACAATTTGACCATAAACCGCTCGGATAGAAGATCCTGTATCACGCTCCTTCGTCGCTGTACAGGATGACGAGATACAGAAATATGCCACTTGCTGTTAAACGAGCGGCATTATTCTCTCAGGTAACCATTTTTCAAGGTAAAAAGATGATTGAAGCCGATCGTTTAATCGCGCCAGAAAACCCTGCCTTTCGTGATGAAGATGTCATTGACCGTGCTATTCGACCAAAAAAATTAGCGGATTACCAAGGTCAGGACCATGTCCGTGACCAAATGGAGATCTTCATTAAAGCTGCTCAGTTACGTAGCGAAGCACTTGATCACCTTTTGATTTTTGGTCCTCCAGGTTTGGGTAAAACCACACTTGCGAATATCGTTGCCAATGAAATGGAAGTGAACATTCGCACCACTTCGGGCCCTGTACTTGAGAAAGCAGGGGATTTGGCCGCGCTGTTAACTAACCTAGAAGAAAACGATGTGTTGTTCATCGATGAGATTCACCGCTTGAGCCCGATGGTTGAAGAGGTGCTGTATCCGGCGATGGAAGATTATCAACTGGATATTATGATCGGTGAAGGTCCGGCCGCTCGTTCTATTAAGATCGATTTACCACCATTTACGTTAATTGGTGCGACGACCCGAGCGGGCTCTTTAACGTCACCATTGCGCGACCGCTTTGGTATTACTCAGCGCCTTGAGTTTTATAAGATAAAAGACCTCCAAGATATTGTGCAGCGCAGCGCGGATTGTTTAGGTTTGTCAATGGAACCTGAAGGTGCATTGGAAGTGGCAAGACGTGCACGTGGCACACCACGTATTGCTAACCGTCTACTACGTCGTGTTCGCGATTATGCGGAAGTGAAAGGAAATGGTCACATCTGTGCAGAGGTTGCCGACAAAGCGCTGAATATGCTTGATGTGGACGCCGAAGGTTTCGATTATATGGACCGCAAACTGCTACTCGCAATTATGGAGAAATTTGGTGGTGGTCCGGTCGGACTCGATAACATGGCGGCAGCGATTGGTGAAGAAAAGGATACTATCGAAGACGTTCTTGAGCCTTATCTTATTCAGCAAGGTTATTTACAACGCACTCCGCGTGGAAGAATCGCGACAGATCGTGCGTATTTGCATTTCGGAATTGAAAAATAAGATTCCCTCGCTGGGCCTTTGCGGCCCAGTGCTTCATTAAAGTTGACCAAACTCACATTTTTTGAATTTCTTCTCATATCAGTTTAGTAAGTAAAAAGCATTGATTGTTAACTCTATGTTTGCTCGCAACTGGTTAATTTCTCTCCTGATTACTCTCTCTTAACATCCGTATCTAATACTGGTTGATCTGGATCAATGTGATGGATTTTTGTGCAAATTCCGCGCATAAACATTGATGTATATCAAAGCGCATTCCGGCTATAAACCTTTTGAAACAATCTGTTTTTACAAGTAATATTAGCCCTAGCTATATTAGCTGATGCTTAACAATTAACTAACCAATGAAGCACATTTTTGCAACAATGAGTTGTGATAATTCAACATTTTTCAAGTGTAAATAACACTTGAGTATGGATTGCAATATGTAGAGAGTGTCATTCAGCCGACACATAGGAGTTACCATGATTGACGTAGTTGATCTATCGCGGTTGCAGTTTGCACTGACAGCGATGTATCACTTCCTATTCGTACCATTGACCCTTGGTATGGCCTTCCTTCTGGCCATTATGGAATCGATGTACGTAATGACGAACAAGCAAATCTACAAGGACATGACCAAGTTCTGGGGTAAGCTATTCGGTATTAACTTTGCACTTGGTGTGGCGACAGGCCTTACCATGGAATTCCAGTTTGGTACGAACTGGTCTTACTACTCCCACTATGTAGGTGACATCTTCGGTGCGCCGCTAGCGATCGAAGCCCTTGTCGCATTCTTCCTGGAGTCAACTTTTGTTGGTCTATTCTTCTTCGGGTGGGATCGTCTATCTAAACGTCAACACTTAGCGGTTACTTGGCTTGTGGCGCTGGGCTCTAACTTCTCTGCACTTTGGATTCTTATCGCAAACGGCTGGATGCAAAACCCAGTAGGCGCGGACTTCAACTTCGAAACCATGCGAATGGAAATGGTAAGCTTCTCTGAAGTTGTACTAAACCCAGTTGCTCAGGTTAAGTTCGTGCATACGGTTGCTTCTGGTTACACTTGTGGCGCAATGTTTATTCTAGGCATCAGTTCATACTACCTATTAAAAGGTCGTGACATTGCGTTTGCTCGTCGTTCATTTGCTATCGCTGCTTCTTTCGGTATTGCGGCTATCTTATCTACCATCGTTCTTGGCGATGAATCTGGCTACGAGCTTGGTGAAGTTCAAAAAGTGAAGCTTGCTGCAATTGAAGCAGAGTGGCACACAGAACCAGCTCCAGCAGCGTTTACGTTGTTTGGTGTTCCTAACCAAGAAACCATGCACACAGATTACGCAATCAAGATCCCTTACGTAATGGGTATCATCGCGACACGTTCTTTTGATGAGCAAGTAACAGGTCTTCGTGACCTACGTGATGAGCACGTCGATCGTATTCGTGACGGTATGTACGCGTATGAACTTCTAGAGAAGCTTCGCGCAGGCGACAAGTCAGAAGAAAGCATGACTGCGTTTGATGAAGTGAAGGGTGACCTAGGTTACGGTCTACTTCTAAAGCGCTACACAGACAATGTTGTTGATGCGACAGAAGAGCAAATCCAAGCTGCTGCGGACGATTCAATCCCAACAGTATGGCCGCTATTCTGGTCATTCCGTATCATGGTTGCTTGTGGTTTCATCATGCTATTCGTTTTCGGTGCGGCATTTGTTCAAACGTGTCGTCAGAAGATCGAACAAAAACAATGGATTCTTAAAGCTGCACTATTCAGCATCCCACTACCGTGGATTGCGATTGAAGCGGGTTGGTTCGTCGCTGAGTACGGCCGTCAGCCTTGGGCTGTAGGTGAAATTTTACCAGTGCATGTTGCAGCTTCTGCACTAACTGCTGGCGAAATCTGGACTTCACTATTCGCAATTCTGGCGCTATACACGGTATTCCTGGTTGCAGAAGTTTACCTAATGTTGAAATTCGCTCGTAAAGGTCCAAGTAGCCTGAAAACGGGTCGCTACCACTTCGAACAAAATGCTGACTCTGTTGAAGACAAAGTTAGTCGCCAAGTAGAAGCGTAAGGTAAGGAGATAACAAGATGTTTGATTACGAAATCTTGCGACTCATCTGGTGGGTACTAATCGGTGTTCTACTAGTTGGTTTTGCAGTAACAGACGGTTTCGATATGGGTGTAGGCGCGCTTGTACCTATTATCGGTAAAAACGACACGCAACGTCGCGTCATGATTAACTCAATTGCCCCTCACTGGGATGGTAACCAAGTTTGGCTTATCACTGCTGGTGGTGCATTGTTTGCAGCTTGGCCTTTGGTTTATGCAACGTCATTTTCAGGCTTCTACTTAGCGATGATTTTGACACTAGCAGCACTTTGGCTTCGTCCTCTGGGCCTAGACTACCGCTCTAAAATCGAAGATCCAAAATGGCGCAATACCTGGGATATCTGTATCTCAATCAGTGGTTTTGTTCCACCAATCATCTTTGGTGTAGCGTTTGGCAACCTACTACAGGGCGTACCATTCCAATTGAGTGAGTTCTTGATGCCAACATACCATGGCTCATTCTTTGGTCTTCTAAACCCATTTGCACTGCTGTGTGGCCTAGTTAGCTTGTTCATGATTTTGATGCAAGGTTCGACTTGGCTACAAATGAAAACAACGGGCGAAGTGCACGTGCGTGCTCGCAACGTTGCTCAGTTAGCAGGTTTACTGACGGTTGCAGCGTTTGTAGCGGCTGGTTTCTGGATCCAAAATATCGATGGTTACGTCATTGTTGGCGGTATCGACACTAATGCAGCTTCTAACCCTCTAAACAAAGAGGTAATCCGTGAAGCTGGTGCGTGGATGAAGAATTTTGAAAACTACCCACTACTATGGGCTGCTCCTGTACTAGGTGTTGCAATGCCGCTTCTTGCCGTATTGGCATCTCGTCTTGAAAAATGTGCGATTTCGTTCATTACTTCAAGCTTGGGTGTTGCTGGCGTTATCTTTACTGCAGGTTTTGCGATGTTCCCATTCATCATGCCTTCAGACTTAATGCCAAGCCACAGCTTAACAATGTGGGATGCAACGTCATCTGAACTGACTCTGAACCTAATGACAGGCGTTGCGTTTGTTATGGTACCAATCATCCTTGGTTACACGTCTTGGACTTACTACAAGATGTTTGGTCGCCTTGATGATCAGTACATTGAAGACAACAAAAACTCACTTTACTAAGGAGCATTTACTATGTGGTATTTCGCATGGATTCTAGGTGTACTACTTGCTTGTGCATTCGGTATCATCAACGCTCTTTGGTTAGAGCACTCAGAAATGATGGACAAAGACAGTGAGTAATCTCGCTGATAAGGTAGCGAAACTTCACGCTCCGATGGATAAGACTCTGTTAAGAGTCTTATCTCTCATCCTTGGCTTTATGCACGTAGGATTGGTGATGTGGGATCCTGAAGCTTATCATCAAGCGATTGGTGGTTTTAACTCAATCATCGCACCGGCACTGATTTGGTCTGTATGCTCAAGCATGGTTTACGGTGTGGGCTTCAAACCGAGAAACTGGTACTGGCAAGTTTTGTTTAGTCCCTATTTTTCGTTAGCTATCTTAATTTATTTAACGGTACTTTATTTCTTTTAGGCTGAAATACGCTGTAATAAAG
>NZ_WXWT01000443.1:0-8056 GCF_009904725.1 Vibrio sp. V43_P6S15P86 | reverse complement strand
CGGTTTGTGTTTGTGTGCTCATTTTCTTGTACAGATAAAAAAGCAATTAGATCATGGGTAACCTAAAGCATCGAGTGAACGCGTTTTTTAAGGTATGGCACGACGTCAGATTCAAACCAAGGATTCTTCTTTAACCACAATGTATTGCGTGGAGATGGGTGAGGGAGTGGGATAAAATCAGGTTCCCAATCCTGCCATCGCTGAACAGTTTGCGTGAGTGTTTTGGGCTTATTGGCCAGGTAGTACTGCTGCGAGTACTGACCAATTAGTAGAGTGAGCTCTATATTGGGCAGCTGCTCAAGAATCTTTTTATGCCAAGTGGGCGCACATTCTTTACGAGGCGGTAAATCACCAGAGTTCCCTTTGCCTGGATAACAGAATCCCATTGGGACAATGGCAATTTTATTTGGGTCGTAGAAAACGTCTTTGTCGATATCGAGCCATTGGCGTAATCGATCACCACTTGGGTCATTCCAAGGTATCGAGGTTGTGTGTACACGTGTGCCAGGGGCCTGACCGATGATTAGGATGCGTGCCCCTTTTGCTGCTTGCACGACAGGGTTTGCACCCAAAGGTAAGTTATCCGCGCAGATCTGGCAGGCCCTCACTTGCTGCAATAGCTCGTCTAACGACATTCTTAGTAACCCTTTTCGAAATCCACTTGATAATTTAATGAAAACCCATCGCGCCAGCGTAGATAGTTGTCAGCAAAAATCTCGATGACTTGCTCGGGAAAACTCAGCGCAGCAATGTGTGGAGTGATGGTGACTTGCGGTAGCTTCCAGAACGGATGCTCTACCGATAACGGTTCTTGCTCAAATACATCTAAGAAGGCGTATTCTACCCAACGGTTTTTCAGAGCGAAGAGCAACCCAGCCTCATCCAGTACGTCGCCACGACCCACGTTGAATAATAACGCCTTGTTTAGATGGCTGAGTGTTTGACGATTGAGTAACTGTTGCGTCTCCGGTGTACTTGGTAGGGTATTCACAACAATGTCGGCTTGTTCAAATGCCTTACTTAGTTCACTGATATGAAAGGTCTGATGAAATTCACCACCTGAGGTGGGAATACCTGTGCGGTTAATACCGATAGTTTTTATCCCCATTGCTTTAGCGGCGTTGCCCAGATAGCCCCCAATGCTACCGGTACCAAGAATTACCATGGTTTTACTTTGTAATGACGTGTACAGGTGAGGCTGCCATTGTTTGTTTTGTTGCTGCTGGTGGTATCGGGCAAAGTGGCGGTAATGGGCAATACTGTAACCCAAAACATATTCAGCAATCAGTGGACCAAAGATGCCTCGAACGTTAGTTAGAGTATAGTCCTGACGAAGGCTAGGGGATGTTAAGGCGTTGACACCAGCAAACGTGGATTGCACCCATTCAAGCTGTGAAAATTCGTCTAAGCTTTGTGATAGTAAGGGTGGGTCCGCTAGTACGATCTGAGCGGCTTCTGGTTGGTCGGTGAGGCAAAGATCGGGCAGATTTTTCTCTGCCAGTAACGTTTTGTAGGTGTCGCGATGCTCTGAGAGCAGGAAAATCTGATTTGAATGCGGCATTAACTTTTTTCCCTGTGATGAATCAAGTACACTTTCGCTGTTTTTTTCTTCAATGATTGAGTGACTATGCTTAAGAATCCTCTTCAGGTTCGTTTAGAAAAACTAGAACCTTGGCAACAAATTACCTTTATGGCGTGTCTGTGTGAACGCATGTATCCAAACTATGCGATGTTTTGTGAGAATACAGAATTTGCTGACCCGCGTGCTTACCGAGCGATTCTTGATAGTGTATGGGAAATTTTGACAGTTAAGAACGCGAAAATTAACTTCGAACGTCAATTGGAGAAGTTAGAAGAGTTGTTCCCAAGTGCGGATGAGTTCGATTTTTACGGGGTTTATCCAGCGATGGACGCATGTCAGGGTTTGTCTACGTTACTGCATGGTCTATTGGACCGCGACTACCTTTTCGATTCAATGCTTAAAGTGAGCCAACAGTCGGTACAAACCGTTGCTGATCTAGAGCAAGCACAAGGCGCAGAGCCAATCACTAACGACAACCAGAAAGAAAACGAAGCCGTATGTGAAGAGTGGGACGTGCAGTGGGCTATCTTCCGTCCGCTGCGTGAAGCGGTAGAACGTGACATCAGCTTGATTAAAGATTTGCGTGAAGAGCTACGTGAAGAAGGTGTGAGCAACATCGGTATTGCACTTTAATCGTTGAATAAATAGAAAAAGGCATCCTAAATGGATGCCTTTTTGTTTGCGGCGTTTGAGCTGTTATGCCCAATGCTGATTACGATTCTTTAGAGTCTGGTTTTGTCGCTTCTTGAGTTTCTGAGTCCTTGTGATGCTTCTCCAGCTCTTCCTCTTCTTCATCGTCATCGCGGCTTTCGATTACGCCGTGCATTTCTTTCCAGCTTTCCCAGCGTTGGTAAGCCAGCTCTTGCATGTCGGTACTTTTATCCGCTTCATCGATGATTTCTTCACCCACGAGGTGTTCAAAAATATCCTCCAACGTCACCAAACCTTGCACAGTACCGTATTCGTCAACGACAAGGGCTAGCTGTAGGCGATGAGTCATCATTTGGTCAAACACTTTCGGTAAAGTCGTGTTGTTTAGCACCACTTGAATCGGGCGCATGATTGCTCCCAGTTGTTTCTGTCCACAACCTGATTGTTGCAGTTTGAACAACTCAAGGCGGTGCACAAAACCAATGATGTTGTCTTTCTGCTCGCTATAAACCAATGGGCGGGAGAAAGGCGTATCCTTGTGTTTTTCTAGGAACTCATTGATGGTCATCGTGGCATCGATACGAAATACCACAGGACGTGGCGTCATAACCTGCGTTACGGGTACATCTTGGATGCCAAGCAAGTTGCTTAAGATTTTTGACTCACCCTCGGCAAATTCACCGCTTTCACGTGCCAGAATCGCCATTGCAGACAGTTCATCACGCATTTTCGGAGCTTCGTGGTTACGAGCAAGACGCTTGGTGATTTGCTCTGAAAACCATACGAATGGCGTTAGCGCCCATACCATCCAGCGTAATGCGACTGCCGCAGTTGGCGCCAATTGACGCCAGTAAGTTGCGCCAATTGTTTTCGGTACGATCTCTGAAAGCACCAAGATCGCCAGTGTGAGCACTGCCGAAAAGATGCCTAACGCTTCACTACCAAATACCACCGCAGCTTGTGCACCAGCAGTGGCCGCGCCGATGGTATGAGCGATGGTATTTAGAGTCAGAATGGATGCCAATGGTCGGTCGATATCTGATTTTAGCTTAGCCAGTTGCCCAGCTGCGGGATGCCCCTGTTGATTGAGCTGCGCAATGTAGCTCGGACTGATACTCAGCAGTACCGCCTCCAGCACCGAACAGATAAACGAAATGCCGATTGCAATAGAGATATAAATGGATAACAGCAGCATAGTTGCCCTTGAATGTAGTTTGATAGTGGTTATTTGCAGCTATTATAACCGCAAAAGTGCCTTATAAATTGGTCCAAATACCTTGGAAAGCAAGGGTTTTCAGGGGGTATGTGGTAACAAATTGTGAGTTATTACTCATATTATGGCTAAAAGTACGTCAGAAAATCGAAAGATCGCTTACAAACCTTTGCCAGATGGGGCATTTATGTTTTAGAGTGAGACGAATTCGATAACCTATGAGAAGGGAAACCTAATGAACAAGACCCAATTAATCGACTTTATCGCAGAGAAAGCAGACCTATCAAAAGCACAAGCAAAAGCTGCTCTTGAAGCGACTCTTGATGGTGTAACTGGTGCACTTAAAGAGGGTGACCAAGTTCAACTAATTGGTTTTGGTACATTCAAAGTAAACCACCGCGCTGCACGTACTGGTCGTAACCCTAAGACTGGTGACGAGATTCAAATCGCAGCAGCTAACGTACCTGCATTCGTAGCAGGTAAAGCGCTGAAAGAATCAGTAAACTAAGTTAGAATGCACCGAGGTATCCTGCCTCGGTGCAACTTCATGAAAAAACATCTACTCGCTTCACTTCTCTTATCTAGCTTTACCCTTTTTGGCTGTTCGTCGGTTGAAACTCCTAATTTAGAACAATTCACTCACTTCTCTGGCGGCAAAGTTGCTGGAGATGCAAGTAGCTTGTACTGGATGACCGAGAAACTCACTCGCGTGAGTACGGCGGCTGATTACGTGACGATGGGGGATAATGGCTGGTTTCAAAGTGACTACCGTTGGGATGAAGGTGAGCTTCGAGAGTTGATTCGAAAAGGTGAGCAAGTTGATACCAAGCAAGAGTTGGTGCCTTTTCAAATCCACATCCGTTTTAATAAAGATGGCGAAGCGGTTTACCAACAATATCGCGTTAATCGTAAAGTCTTACCACTTCAGCATGAACAATTAGAACGTTACAAGACAGAAGCGAATGATGTAGTCGCGTCGGTTAAGGCGCAGTCTCGTAACAGTCAGAGCCTCATTCAAGGTTATTGGAATGGCCAATCGTTTGAAACCTGCAAAGGTAAAGCGTTCTCGACACTCGAGTTTAATCAAACGTTGCCAAAATTTATTATCGATCGTCTCTCATCTGTAGACAGTTACGTCGCTTTTGTCGGCAAGCAGTCACGAACTAAAGCAACGGTTGATGAACTGTTGATGCTCAATAATGATGACTTTGATTGTGTACCACGACCAGCATTACTCGCTGAGTAAGCTTGGTGAGACTTACTAACTGACAGAGTAATAAAAAAGGCGCTGAATGCGCCTTTTGTTTTTTAGCCAACTTAAGTTGTTTTTATTTTTCTTGCTCACGTGCAATCGCACGGTAGCCGATGTCACTGCGATGGAACATGCCGTCCCAACTGATCTGTTTTGCAAGCTCGTAAGCGCGTTGCTGCGCTTCTGATACGCTGTTGCCCAATGCAGTTGCACACAATACGCGACCACCATTTGTCACGATGTCGCCATCTTTATTGTCTGTACCCGCGTGGAAGACTTTCTCGCCTTCAATTTCAACGTGTGGCAGACCAGAGATCACATCGCCTTTGTTGTACGCTGCTGGGTAACCACCGGCTGCGAGTACGATACCAATCGACGCACGTGGATCCCATTTTGATTCCACTTGATCCAGTTTTTGGTCAATCGCAGCCAAGCAAAGATCAACCAGATCCGATTCCATACGCATCATGATTGGTTGTGTCTCTGGATCACCGAAGCGGCAGTTGTACTCGATCACTTTCGGCGTACCATCTTTGTCGATCATCAGACCCGCGTATAGGAAACCTGTGTATGGGTTACCTTCAGAAGCCATGCCACGTACCGTTGGGTAAATGACTTCTTCCATGATGCGGTTGTGAATTTCTGGTGTTACCACAGGAGCTGGCGAGTACGCGCCCATGCCACCAGTGTTAGGACCTGTATCTTTGTCACCGACACGTTTGTGATCTTGGCTGGTGGCCATTGGCAGAACGTTCTCGCCATCGACCATCACGATGAAGCTTGCTTCTTCACCATCGAGGAACTCTTCGATAACCACGCGGCTGCCTGCGTCACCAAATGCGTTGCCTGCTAGCATGTCTTTGATTGCGTCTTCGGCTTCTTCTAGCGTCATTGCCACAATCACGCCTTTACCAGCCGCAAGGCCGTCGGCTTTCACCACAATCGGCGCACCTTGCTCACGCACGTAAGCAAGCGCTGGTTCAATTTCTGTGAAGTTTGCGTAAGCACCGGTTGGGATTTGGTGACGAGCAAGGAAGTCTTTAGTAAACGCTTTAGAGCCTTCAAGCTGCGCTGCGGCTTGGGTAGGGCCAAAGATTGGTAAGCCCGCTTCGCGGAACGCATCCACCACACCAATAACCAATGGTGCTTCTGGGCCAACGATAGTCAGTTCAATTACCTTCTCTTTGGCGAAAGCAACAAGGCCAGCGATGTCTTCTACATCGATGTTTACGTTCTCTAGTTTTGGCTCTAGTGCCGTACCTGCGTTGCCTGGAGCAATGAAAATAGTCTCAACATTTGGGTTTTGCGCTGCTTTCCAGCCTAGCGCATGTTCACGACCGCCTGAACCAATGATTAAAACTCGCATATGAAAATCCTTAATCTTATAAATACTGTTTACTCAAAGTATTTGATGATGTGGCTAGGCTACAATTGAGCCCATCCCGGAAACATAGCCAGCTACGTAACTGGGGTGGGCGAAAGCAGTTAACAACGCCACAGTGCCAAATACGATGAGGAAATTAGTGGCGGAAGTGACGCATACCCGTGAAGATCATCGCCATGCCGTGCTCATCTGCTGCTGCGATAACTTCGTCGTCACGCATAGAGCCACCTGGCTGAATTACGCACTTAATGCCGGCTTCTGCTGCGGCATCGATACCGTCGCGGAATGGGAAGAAAGCGTCAGATGCCATTACGCTACCGGCAACTTCTAAGCCTTCATCTGCGGCTTTGATGCCGGCAATTTTCGCTGAGTAAACGCGGCTCATTTGGCCTGCGCCTACACCGATAGTCATGTCGCCTTTCGCGTAAACGATCGCGTTAGATTTCACGTATTTCGCTACTTTCCAGCAGAATAGCGCGTCTTTTAGCTCTTCTTCTGTAGGTTGACGCTTAGAGACCACTTTAAGGTCATCCAGACTAACCATACCTTGGTCACGGTCTTGAACTAGTAGGCCGCCGTTAACGCGTTTAACGTCAAAGCCTGTTGTTTTAGTTGTCCACTCACCACACTCAAGTAGGCGAACATTCTTCTTCGCTGCAACGACTTCAATCGCTTCAGCAGAAACAGAAGGTGCAATGATCACTTCAACGAATTGACGTTCAACGATAGCGCTAGCCGTTTTTGCATCTAGCTCTTGGTTGAATGCAATGATGCCGCCGAACGCTGACGTTGGGTCAGTTTGGTAAGCGCGGTTGTACGCTTCGAGGATGTCTTTACCTAGCGCAACGCCACATGGGTTGGCGTGTTTTACGATTACACATGCAGGCTCGTTGAACTCTTTCACACACTCAAGTGCTGCATCAGTGTCTGCGATGTTGTTGTAAGAGAGGGCTTTACCTTGGATTTGGCGAGCAGTAGAAACAGATGCTTCTTGTGGATTGGCTTCCACGTAGAAAGCTGCGGCTTGGTGGCTGTTCTCACCGTAGCGCATGTCTTGCTTCTTCTCGAATTGCTGGTTGAAAGTACGTGGGAATTTAGACTCTTCATCAGCCTTCTTTCCTTCTTCATCAAGTAGAGAGGCACCGTAAGATGGAACCATAGTGCCGAAGTAGTTTGCGATCATGCCATCGTAAGCAGCAGTGTGCTCGAATGCTGCGATAGCAAGGTCGAAACGAGTCTCTAGTGTTAGAGATTTCTCGTTCGCGTCCATTTCAGCGATAACGCGATCGTAATCATGAGCGTTCACAACGATAGTCACGTCTTTGTGATTTTTCGCTGCAGAGCGAACCATCGTTGGGCCGCCGATATCGATGTTTTCAACCGCGTCAGCTAGTGTGCAGCCTTCTTTTGCAACGGTTTCTGCGAATGGGTATAGGTTAACAACGACCATGTCGATTGGATTGATGCCATGTTTTGCCATCACGTCGTCATCTTGACCACGACGACCAAGCACACCACCGTGAACTTTCGGGTGAAGCGTTTTAACGCGGCCGTCCATCATTTCTGGGAAACCTGTGTAGTCAGAGACTTCTGTTACTGCGATGCCTTGTTCGGCAAGTAGGCGTGCTGTACCACCAGTAGATAGGATATCGACACCGCGCTCAGCAAGAGCTTGTGCAAACTCAACAATACCTGTTTTGTCTGATACGCTGATAAGCGCACGGCGAATAGGACGAGCGTTATTCATGCTTCCATTTTCCTCAAATTCACGGAGTTAAAGATGTTTGCCAAAAATGAACTTGTTTTTACCTCTTGGGGTAAAATATTGGCCAGTTTTGGTAAAGACCTTTGCCGGATGTTTTCTGGTTAGAAAACAGTCTCCACATTTGATGGCGCGTATTCTAACCAATTTATTACAAAAAAGCTCGCGCAATCGTTTGGCATCTCAAAAATAATTGTGAAAAAGAGGTTCTT
>NZ_WXWT01000203.1:0-8076 GCF_009904725.1 Vibrio sp. V43_P6S15P86 | reverse complement strand
GTCTCGCTCTGCCATTCTTTTTAATTCAACGGTTTTGAGCTCCAACATGACCGCTAAGCGCTCTTTTTCTCGAGACTGTAAATTCACAATCCAACTGATCAAAAAGGCGATTACCAATCCGGCTAGCGTCGTGCCCGCTAAAATAGAACGCTCCCAAGCTGAGACTGCGTCAGAAAGCTTAAAGTCAATACGCCATTCACGGTTAGGCAGTTGAATGGTTCGGCTTATAACGGTTCCTCGAATGTTATCCCAGCTAGCACTTTGAAAGAGAACAGGGTCATCTGCTGCGTCGAATCCCAAGTCTTCTACGCGCACCGACATATCGAGCTCCGTCGCGGTTTTCGTAATCAAATCCTCAAAGTAAACCGTACTTCGGATAACGCCGGTCACTACTCCTAATAAATATTTGTTCTCGAAGTCGAACACTGGATGGAACACCAGCAACCCAGTCTTAGGTATGGACTTGTCATAACCATCTTGCAGTAAGCGAACTTTATCCGAGACATTCGCTCGCCCATTTTCGGAAATATCATCCAAGATTAAATCGAAGCGTTTGCGCGAAAAATAGAAACCCAATAGAGAAAGGTTTTCCGGTGTTCTTGGGTAGATATCCGACGCGATAAAAATTGGCTCATTGTGTTCAAAAATGTACCCGTAGGTTTTGGGACCATCTTTAGGAACGGTAAACGGTTGGAAGTTTGGAAATTTTTGACGGGTCTTTAAAATATGTTCATCAAGATCTTCGAATTCGACCTTTTGCATCCATTGAAGTCCAATGAGACTTCGTGAGCTATTAATCACTTGTTCCGCATACATGGGAAACGATGGCCAATAGCTTCGCTCAATCGAATGGAAAAAGTTTGCGCCCGCACCAATGAACTTTAGATCATTCTCGACGTTTGCTTTAAGTGATTCTGCTTGTCGGTCGGCTAAAGTATCAAACGTCGTCTGTGTATACCGTTGCTGCATTGTATAAGCAGCACCAACTACACCAGCAGTGACACATAAAGTCGCCAAAAAAGCTAAGATAGAGTCTGAATGTCGTTTTATAAAGCTCTTATGAGCGGTGCTTTGTGTCATATCGTAATTTTTGATACTTCCGTAAGTTAAACTTCGGGATCTATTGAAATACTGCGTTAGCAATGCACAAACATCAAGCAACAACCTATATTGGGGAGTCTGATCGTCGATTTTTCACGCTGTTCGTACGGTATAGTCACGAATTATTACAGCCTTAAGCCTTGAATATGCTACCATCCGTCATCATTTTAATGTCTAAACTTGGTGCAAGATCGCAAAGACGATCGTTTTAGTGAACAAATATGAGCCAATACTGAGCACCAATAAATCAATAGAAAGAGAAAAAACGTCATGAACATTGATTTGAACCTAATTCCTCAAACGTTCGATATGCTTCACGCTGGCCTAACCGCATCGAGCGTTTTGCTTCTTCTAGTTGCAGTGTCGCGCAAATCAAAAGTGGTCGAGAAAGTGGTAGAAAAACCAGTCGAGAAAATCGTCGAGGTTGAGAAACCAGTTGAGAAGATCGTTGAAGTAGAAAAAGTAGTGGAAGTAGAGAAAGTCGTAGAGCGTGTTGTAGAAGTTGAATCAAAACTTGCAACCGCATCAACGGACTCTGCAATGCAGCTGCTTTCTATCATGCAACAAGAAGCTCGTCTGATTGACTTCCTAAAAGAAGACCTAACGTCATTCTCTGATGAAGAAGTAGGCGCAGCTGCTCGCGTAATCCACACTGGCGGTCAGAAAGTACTGAACGACTACGTGACGCTAGCGCACGTTCGTAACGAAGACGAAGAAACTCGCATTACGGTTGAAGAAGGCTTCAACCCACAAGAAATCCGCCTAACTGGCAACGTAACAGGCAGCGCGCCATTCAACGGCACGCTAGTTCACAAAGGTTGGAAAGCAACATCAATGACGTTGCCTAAACTGGCTGAGAACTACGATGCATCTGTGATCGCTCCAGCTGAGGTTGAGCTGTAATGGAACACATGAACCAAGAAAACCATTCTCAAGAAGCGTCTGTTGAAACTCAACAAACGCCTAAATTCAGTGTTGGTATCGACTTAGGTACAACACACTGTGTCATGTCTTTTGTTGATACTCACGACGAAGACGCTCGCGTTGAAGTGATGCCTATCCCGCAGCTTACTGCGCCGGGTACGGTAGAGACTCGTAGCCAATTAGGCTCTTTCCTATACCAGCCGCACGAGCACGAAATGAACCCGCAATCACGCGTTCTTCCGTGGTCGAGCGAGCCAAAAGCTCTGGTTGGTGCAATTGCACGTAACCTAGGTTCGAAAACGCCAATTCGTCTTGTTGCAAGTGCGAAATCTTGGCTTTGCCACGCTGGTGTGAACCGTCGTGATGCCTTCCTACCAGCAGGTAGCCCAGAAGAAGTGGAAAAAGTATCCCCTCTTCGTGCGACAGAGCTTTACCTAGAGCATCTAAAAGACGCTTGGAATCACACGAATCCAAATCACAACCTTGCCGATCAAGACGTAACTATTACAGTTCCTGCTTCTTTTGACCCTGCAGCTCGCGATCTAACAGCAGAAGCAGCACGCAACGTTGGTTTTGTGCACCTAACGCTTCTAGAAGAGCCACAAGCTGCGCTTTACAACTGGATTGATAACAGCGACGACAAATGGCGCGACGAAGTTGAAGTTGGCGACATCGTGCTTGTGGTCGATATCGGTGGTGGTACAACCGACCTTTCTTTGGTTGAAGTAACTGAAGACGATGGCAACCTAACTCTGAACCGCATCGCGGTAGGTGAACACATCCTACTTGGCGGTGACAACATGGATCTTGCACTTGCGTACCGCTTGAAGATGAAGCTAGCGCAAGAAGGCAAAGAGCTACAGCCATGGCAAGTTCAGGCGATGACGCACGCATGTCGTGACGCGAAAGAAGCGCTATTGAACGACAGCGAACTTCAGTCAGTGCCAATCGTAGTACCAAGCCGTGGTTCTAAACTGCTTGGCGCAACGCTGAAAACAGAACTGACTCAAGAAGAAGTACAACAAACACTGGTTGACGGCTTCTTCCCTCAAGTTGCGATTACTGACCACCCTGTTCAACGTAACCGTGGTGCACTAACGCAAATGGGTCTGCCTTACGCACAAGATGCAGGCATCACTCGTCACATTGCTGCATTCTTGTCTAAGCAAGCTAATGCCCTTTCTGCTTCAGGAAATGGCTCAGAAGCAGCAGCTCAAGATTTCAATCCATTCGCTAACATGCCTGGTATGCCAGGTGCGGATGCAGCGCAATCAGCTGACTTCATCAAGCCAACGGCAATCCTATTCAACGGTGGTGTTCTGAAATCGAAACTTCTAGCAACTCGTCTAGAAGACACGATCAACGAATGGCTAATTGAAGCAGATGCTGAAATGGCAAAACGCCTAACAGGTGTAGATCTAGACCTTGCAGTTGCTAGCGGTGCGGCTTACTACGGCTCTGTACGTCGTGGACAAGGCGTTCGTATCCGTGGTGGTATTGCTTCGGCTTACTACGTGGGTATCGAAAGTGCAATGCCAGCGATTCCAGGCATGGCACCTCCAATGGAAGCACTTTGTGTCGCACCATTTGGTATGGAAGAAGGCTCAAGCGTTGACGTACCAAGCCAAGAGTTTGGTTTGATCATCGGTCAGCCAGTTAACTTCCAATTCTTCGGCTCAACGGTTCGTCGTGATGACCTAGCGGGTACTCACCTAGACTACTGGGCACCAGAAGAGCTTGAAGAGCTTCCAGAAATCCAAGTAACGCTGCCTGTATCTGAAGGTCGTCGTGAAGGTGAAGTGGTTCCAGTAACCCTAGCCTCTCGCGTCACAGAGCTTGGTACGCTTTACTTAGAAGCCATTGCCGCTGATAACGGTCAAAAATGGCATGTTGAGTTCGATGTGCGCGAAGACGCGAAAAGCAACTCAAACGAAGAAGAATAAATAGAAATCAAACGGCATCCAATCGGGTGCCGTTTTTAAATACACGAAGGTTTGTATGGCATCTCCTCGTTTTCTTGTTGGTATTGACCTTGGCACCACAAACACGGTGGTGGCGTATTGTGAAATCACCGACAACCTTGAACAATCCGAAGTATCCCTATTCGACATCGACCAATTAATTGGTCCGGGTGAAGTGGTTCGTAAACCATTACTGCCCTCTTTCCGCTATCACCCTGCGGTTGGTCAAATCTCCCCTTCTGACCTAACACTCCCTTGGGAAAACGAACCTGTCTCTGGCGACATTAGTAATGTGATCGTGGGTGAATGGGCTCGTGAATTAGGCGCTAAGGTGGAAGGACGTCAGGTATCCAGCGCTAAAAGCTGGCTATCGCACCAAGCAGTGGATCGTAGTTCAGACATTCTTCCTTGGGCTGGTGCGCAAGACGTAGATAAAGTCTCACCCGTTATTGCCAGCGCAAGCTACCTCAACCACATTCGTCAAGCATGGAACTACCGTCACCCTAGCAATAAGCTAGAAGACCAAGATGTGATTGTTACCGTTCCAGCTTCGTTCGATGAAACCGCTCGTAAGCTCACGCTTGAAGCTGCACAGCTGGCAGGTTTAAAGAAAATCGTACTGCTCGAAGAGCCACAAGCCGTATGTTACGACTGGTACGCACGCCACCAGCAGACCGCTGCTGATGAACTCAAAGAGTTGCCGCTGATTCTGGTGTGTGATGTGGGCGGTGGTACTACCGACTTGAGCTTGATTGAAGCCAGTTTCTCTTCTCAAGATGAGCTAGCCCTTGACCGCATTGGCGTTGGCGAACACTTGATGCTGGGTGGTGATAACCTCGACTTAGCATTAGCGCACCTTGCAGAGAGCCGCTTCAACCAAAGTAAGAAGCTCACTGCTGCAAGCCTGACTAAGCTGATTCAGCAAACGCGTAAAGCGAAAGAAAACCTACTTTCAGCGAGTGCACCTGAAGAAGTAAAAATCACCATGCTAGGCAGCGGCTCGAAACTTCTTGGCGGAACAAAGAGTATTGGGCTGAGCAAACAAGAAGTGCACCAAATCGCTTTGGATGGCTTCTTCCCGCTTTCTGATTTCAGTGAAGTACCAGACAAACGTCGCAGCGCGGTTGTCGAGTTTGGTCTTCCATACGTTGCTGACCCAGCAGTGAGCAAGCACGTGGCCGAGTTCTTAACTCAGCATCAGCAAGTTGCTCGTGCCGCTCTTGGCATTGAAGACGACAAACAAAATGCCATTCCAGTCGGTTTGCTACTCAACGGTGGTGTGTTCAACAGTGAACTTGTGACCGAGCGAGTCACTACCCTACTTTCCGATTGGCGCGGCGCTCCGGTTACGGTATTAGATAACCCACATCCAGATTGGTCAGTTGCACTGGGTGCTGTTGCGTTTGGTAAAGCACGCCGTGGTGCACAGCTAAAAATTGGTGGTGGTGCAGCGCGTTCTTACTTCTTGCATCTTCAAGAAAAGAACAAGATGGGCAAAGCGCTTTGTTTACTTGCAAAAGGTACAGAAGAAGGTCATGAGATCCGCTTAAGTGGTCGTCGTTTCTCGCTTACCCTAGGTGAACCTGTTCGCTTTAACCTGCTGACTTCTACCCACGACACCTTAACCAATAACACCGCTATTCAAAACGGCGTGATGGTGGACGTTGACCCCGACTTATTTGCTCCTCTGCCACCTTACATCACGACACTTGAAGGTGAAGGCGCCGAACTGCAAGCTAACCAGAAAGAGCGTGTCGAAGTGCAATTGGCTTGTCAACTAACAGAAGTTGGCACTCTTAAGATGGAGTGTGTCAGCGCCGAGGACGACAACAAACGTTGGGAACTCGAATTTGAAGTCCGTAACAAGCAAACCGACGACAGTGAACAAGTTAAGCTTCACCCTAAACTGAACGAATGTAAGGAGCTAATCGCTCGCCTATACAGCGGTAACAAAAAAAGCGCAGAAGGCAAAGAGATCAAAACCTTAGCCAAAGATCTTGAGAAGAAACTGGGTAAACGCGATGAGTGGGACTTCACCACACTCCGTCAACTTTTCGATACTTTTGCGCAGGGTCGTAAGCGTCGTCGTCGCTCTGAACAACATGAGAAAAACTGGCTTCGTTTAGCTGGCTTTGCACTGCGTCCGGGCTTTGGCGATCCAACAGACTCTTGGCGTATTGAGCAAGTTTGGGGACTGTATCAACAAAATATTCAGTTCAAAAACCATCAAGGCTGGACAGACTGGTGGGTATTCTGGCGACGTATCGCGGGCGGTCTAAGCCAAGAACAACAAGAAACCATTTTGGCAGACATCGCAAAATATCTGCATCCCGGCGCGATGAAAAACCCACAATCCGCCAAAGCGGCACAAGACATGGGTTACGAATCCATGGTGCGTCTTTCAGCCTCGCTAGAGCATCTAGAAGTGGAAGATAAAGTTCTATTAGCAACGTGGTTCTTGAGTAAAGCGATCAACCAAAACCAGTTTGAACAAGCGCACTGGTGGGCGATGGGACGTTTGGCTTCTCGCACACCACTTTATGGCAGCCAGCACAACGTCATTCCTCGTGAACAAGCAGAACAGTGGTTGCCTAAGTTGTTAGAGCAGAACTGGCAGAAAGAGCCAATGATCGCTTTCGCAGCCGTAATGATTTGTCGTAAGACGGGGGACCGCCTGTTTGATATTTCTGACGACTACCGTGAGCAGGTCTTGGTTAAGTTGAAGCAAAGCAAGGTGCCTGAATCTTGGGTATCACTGGTTGAAGAAGTGAAAGAGCTTTCAGAAAGCGAATCAAAACGCGTCTTCGGTGATGCTTTACCAAGCGGTTTAACGCTAGTTCATCATTAAATCCACTCTACACAAGAAGACGAGTTAGACGTGCAAAGCCCTTCCGACGAAGGGCTTTGTTGTATCGCATTCTTTTGGTTTTGGTCGTGTACAACGCGCTAATTCATTTCTGTCGTAATCACTACATCGCGCGTTTCGTTATCCATATCGCTAATACCGACCACCGACACTTCTCTGTCCGATAGAGTTTCAATTAAGCTGTCTTCTAATCCGCCATCAGCCAGCCAAGTATAAAATTTATCCGCGATACGCTCCGAACCTTCCCCGACAAACGTTAATGTGACCTTCTTCATTTGTGACACTCCATCAATTTACGATTCAGCCACTTAAGCGTAGTATGTTTCGCAAATATCGACATAAACTAGGACTAACTTCTTTTATGAGTATCGAAAAATTTGACGCGATTTATCAACGTGCTGCTGAGCGAAAAGGCGGAGAAGATCAGCTTGAAGCGCTATTGTCTCACCCATTAAGTAAGGAGGAATTAGCAGCGATTCCCGATGACCGTTGGCTCGCCGCTTTTTCGATGAAGGTGTTCCAAAGCGGGATTTCGTGGAGCGTGGTTCGCAACAAGTGGCCGAACTTCGAAGAAGTGTTCTTCGGCTTTAAGATTGAGCCACTATTGATGCTGTCAGACGAACAATGGGAAACCAAAGCGACCGACAAACGCATCATTCGCCACCTCACTAAAGTCATGTCGATTCCGGCCAACGCTCGCATGATCCATGAAGCAAGAATCGAATATGGCTCGTTCAGTAACATGATTGCTGAATGGCCTCGGGAAAAGATCACGGATCTATGGGGCTACTTGAAGAAGCATGGTAGTCGTCTGGGTGGAAATACAGGCCCTTACACTTTACGCCAAATGGGCGTGGACACTTTTATTCTGTCTAACGATGTCGAAGCTTATTTACGCAACTGCAAGATCATTGAAGGCGGCAAAGACACGAAAAAGTCCTTGGACTCTGCTAATAAAGCCTTTATTCAGTGGCAGCAAGAAAGTGGAAGAAGCTTGACCGAAATCAGTCAAATTATCGCGTTTAGTACTGGTGACAACCGAATTTAAACAAGCACTTTGTAGCTCTGGGGGCGAAATTCCGGCCCCCCCTATAACGCATGATATTTGCACGAATCACTCTACTTTAGCTCTTACTGATATTACTACTTTCTCGATTCCTCCAAAAAATCCCTCCTTAAAGTGGCAAAATCCCCCTTCAAATCACAAAAAGTTATCATATCGAC
>NZ_WXWT01000413.1:0-8084 GCF_009904725.1 Vibrio sp. V43_P6S15P86 | reverse complement strand
GCTTAGTGTTATTGTGTTTTTGTCTGAATTCCATTTTCAAACCCTCGTTGAGTTCTTTGTTTATTTAGGAAATGCAGACTGCGTGCCAAAAAATTAATCATTTAAAAACAATAAGTTAATATTGATGTTTGTGAGGATTTATGTTTATTCTCAATTTGAGATTCATATTAGTGGACATGCTATGAGGCTGTATAAGGCAGTAGTAAAAGAAAAGCACTCGCCGACCGAGTGCTTGTAAATGAGTTCTTATGGCGGTTAGTTTCCGTACACTACGTTGGGTAAAGTGGTGATGACAGGAACACCAAGGTGTTTTTCTAATGCTCTTTTAGAGCGGATAGAGTTATCGGCTAACTCTAGTATCGTCGCTAATCCAATGCCTAAACCAGCGCCACCAATAAATCCTAAAATGACAAATACAAAACTAGGTAAGTTAGTTGGAATCGTTGGCGTGAACGGTTCATCAATGATTTTTACGCGCTTATTCTCTTCAAACTCTCCCAAAGAACCCGTTAGTTGGGCCATCTCATAGCGTTCGACGAGTTCATCATACATTTCTCTCTTCACTGCGACGTCACGAGCTAAGCGGTTGATTTCTGTTGCTGTGCTCCCAAATTGGTGCGCATTTCGCTCTAATTCTTGGATCATGTCTCGCAAGCTGTTGGTTTCTTCCGTAAGTGCTTCAAAACGTCCGCGCATCATTTGTAATTGATGTAGTTGGGAGACAAGTAGAGGCTGTGCTTCGCCAAGACTGTTTACTGTGGTATTGCTCGCGATATCCCATAGTTGAGCACTGTTTAGTTCTGGTTGTTTAGAGTTCAAGAGTACCGAGCGTTCCTGCTCCAACCGGTTTAATTCTCGCAACTTACCTTGCACTAAACTATGCGCCTCTGTGTATTTAGCGCGAAGCAGGGTAAGTTCACTACGAATGTCGATGATTTGCTCTTCCAGTTTACCGATAACCGGGTTCGTTTTGGATAGTTGTTGATCCAAACTGCCTAGACTTCGTGAAACACCAGCAAGCTCCGCCTCCTTTTCGGCTAGCGTTTGTTTGAGGCTAGCAAGGCGAGTAAGGCTTTGAGCTTGCATTTCGGGTGTCGCGTCTGAGTAAGTATTTTTATACTCTGCAAAAGCTTGTTCAGCCTTGTCTAGTTCTTCCCTGCGTTTGTTGATATGGATAGTCAAAAAATGGCTCGAATCTTTAATCGAAGAACGCTCAGGTGCCAAAAGTTGTTCGACAAAATGCTCTCTGACAGACAGCAGCATCGACTCCATTCCTTCTGATTTACCACTTTGCAATTGAATTTGAATGAAGTCTTTACCGAGTGGCTGAACAGACAGGCGCGACGCGAGATCTTTTATGATGAACTCTTGCTCTTTTGCACTCATCTCGTCATTGATCAACGATTGTTCTTTTGCGACAGAATACAAAACGTGTCGGCTTTTTAGCAGAGTACTGAGTGCGCTCAATCGGTCTTTAAGCATTGTTGAGACGGCAAGGTCTTGAAGGAACGGGTTCATTTTCGCTGTCTCTTGAATAAGCATGCTGGTATGAGCAACATAAGTCGTCGGAACCAGCTTACTTATGATGAAACCCAGCACCGGTAAGACAAGCATTGGTATAACGATCATGTAACGACGTCGCCAAGCGCCATGTAGTAATACACTAAGGTTCTCTCTCAAATCGTTCATAGCGTCCTCACTAATTTCTCAACTTGGTTGGCTCTTGCTTCCCAGCTTTGCTGTTGAACAAATGACTTTGAATCTGTCGGTGGAGGTAAGAGGTGATCGAGACTGGCACGCACGTCTTCGACATCTTGAACCACATGAAGCATATGTTTGTAGGGCATTAATGCAGGAAATGGTGTGCTGATAACAGGGGTTCCTGTTGCCAAGTACTCAAGAAGCTTGAGGGGGTTACACGCTTTGATTTGAGCGTTACTAACAAAGGGCAACCAACTGGCATCCCAGTGTTGGGAGTAACGTGGCAGAGTGTGATGCGCTCTCGGGCCCAGGTAGTATACGTTGCATCTTTGTGGAAGTGGATTATCACTGAACTCGTTAGGGCCGATGAACACGAGATCCCAGTCAGGCGCTTGGTCTGCGACTTGGGCAATTAAGTCGTAATCTAACCATTCAGACAAACTACCATAAAAGCCCAGCACTTTGCGGCCGTTGTCAGGCAAGTCTTTGGCCTTCGGTGCTGGCTCAGAAAACAGACTAACGTTGACACCATGAGGCAAAGTGACGGTTTTATGTGATGGAAACTTGGTGGAGAGTGTTTCGCTTGCCGTAAAGATAACGTTGGCCGCATTAACAAGAGTACGTTCGTGCTTTGTTACCGTGTCGTGGTCAACACCAGCTAAAGCGCTAAAGTCATCGCCACAATAGTAAATCAGTCCACGTGGGTTCATTTCTGCACAAACATCGGCAGCAGTCGGGAGCGACGTCCAAAATACAGGCTTATCAAAACCAAGAGCTTGTAATTGTTTGTTGAGTTGGTGTTTCATCATCTTAGCGGCCACTTTTCTTGCTAATGCAGAATTAGGGGCAGGAATGGTGAGCAAGTTGATGATGTGAATGTTTGGGTTTGTTTCAGAGTCCAATGTTGGCTTGTGTGAGCCTACGTTATGAAATACACGAGTGAGTTTGTTTAACGCACGCTGTATGTCTTTAGAATCCAGCTTAGGTTGACGAAGGCCAATGGAGTTCACCCAAAGGATTCGATGGTTCGCTGCTAGTCGCTTGACAATATGCTGAGTGGAAGAGGGTAACCCACCAAAATCTTCTCCAAATACTACGATGTCCGTCATGTGGCTCTCCTTGAGTCTTGGTTATTTGATTACTAATTAAGTGAGTAATCACAATGCGTGCCAAGGAATTAGCCATTTTAAAACAGTGAGTTATGGGTTTTGTTTATGTTTGAAACTAGGATTTCTCATTTTGACAGTCACTTTGAACAATTCGGCTAACGACAACTGTTAATGCCGCTAGAATGTAAATTGGCCAGGTGAAACCTTGAGTCAGAAAAGTGCCTGATACGATGGTACCGATAAGCCCACTTAACACGGCGTTTGCTCCTACAGAGAGGGTGTAATCTGATTTTGGTGTCAACAATGAGATGGAATGCAAAGAGGTGCGGATCAATGACACAATTAAAGTAATGAACACCGCGAGCCCGACAAAACCCGTTTCTGCTAACACGCCAAACCAAGTGCTATGGACGGCGTGGTTGATACCATCCCAGTGTGGGCTGTAGAAATAGTAATTAAAGTAGAAGTTATCTAGACCTACGCCAGTCAACGGGTGATGCAGCGCCATTTTAAATGCCGCTTCCCACGCATAAAGTCGCCCCATCGCAGAGGCATCTATACCATCCTCGGCTGCGCCACCCGATTCTCGTCCTGAGATACCAGCAAATGCGTAGAGTACGATGGCTGCGACGGCGCCTAGTACTAAGACTAACGTTTTGCTTTTGATGTGCTTAAAGGCAAAGTACGCAAATACCGATAGAGAGCCTAACAAGCCCCCGCGGCTTTGTGTCTCAATAATCGCAAAAAACAACACCAAACAGGTAACAAGTGCGAAGAGCCGGAGATGCTTAGGTGAACGTTTCTCCATTAACTGACTAACGGTAAAGGCGAGGGGAAACATTAACACCAGCGCCAAGTCGTTCGGATCGCCGAGTACTGAACCTATGGAGCGTCCAATCGATACGCGTGTCCCTTCCACTAAATCAATGCCATTCGCTGCGTTTTGTAATGCGACTAAACCAATCAACAATCCGGCGAAAATTATTGCTTTCGACATTTGTGCTAACTGAGCAGGCTTGGTAATAAGCCAGGTGATCGCCAATGTCATAATGATGATTTTCCAATAGGTATTTTTGAAAACTGTAATGGCAATGTCACGACTGGAGGCGAAGACGATACCGATGATCACCAGCCCCCAAAATATGCACAGCCATTTTAATGAAGGGTGCCAAAAAGCAGTAAGCTGGCGACTTATCAAAAGGTGGAAAGCAAGTGCGGCCAGTGCCCCTAATGAAAGTAGCAATGGGATCTTAAAGTTATATATAACGGGAAACGCTTCATGAATACGGAAGAATGAAAAAATAACGAACAGCGTGACGAGCCAAAACGTTTGGTTGAGAACGAATAGTAAAGCAAGTGGGGCGAAACATAGTGCGACAATCAAAATAGGGTGAGGCATAACAATCCAAAGCAGGCCGATACAGACGGTAATCGTCAGCGCTGCGATGGACTGCTTTCTTCTCACCTTGGTTTCAGTCATAACGAGTATCTCTTCACCTGTCCACGCCATTTCACCATGTATCGAGTGAGCGCATTTAGCGTCTCTTTACTCATATAGCGAGTGGCTATCCCTGCCAGCAAAGTGCATGTCAAAATGCAAATTGCGATGGCGATGCCTATTGATTGTGAAGAGTGAAGCAGGAACAGTGCCACACCGGAGATAATCTGCAATAAAACCATCAGACTTAGGTGAAAAGGCAACGACATGCATTGTTGGCCTACCACATAAGTAAGGCCAAGCTTACACAGTTGAGCGTAATAAAGCGCAATGAAAACTCCATAGATACCCAGGGACGATAGGCCAAACAGCAAAGCAATTGCAACGCATGCTGAGACGACATTAATACCCAGTAACCAGCGAGTACGACGCTTGTACAAAATGGAAATATTAATGAGTTCGCTCCACTCTTTTAGCATAGCGATAGGCAGTAAGAACAAGCTGAACAGTACCGCCTCATGATAGGTTTCTGGTAACAGGTAAGTGATCATCACCATTGCTAATGTGCCGACTGCAACACTTAAACCTGTAATGTAAATCATGCCTAGATGAGTGATGCGCACAGCTTCTGTACTCCTACGCGCTTCTAGGTAATTAAATCGACGTGGCATCCACCACATGCCAAATGGCTGAACTAAAATACACATGCCAACCGCAAATTTTACGGCTATTGCGTAAATCCCTAATGTCGCAAGTGAGGCGTTCGCGCCGATGAACCAGCGTTCAGCGCCATTGAGACAAAACGCAACCAATCCAGCCATCATCATTGGCAGACAGTAATTTAGGTATTGTTTCGCCACTGTCATACTTGGCAGAGTCATGCTGTAGCGGTTAATGATGTGCAGCCAGACAAACTGAGTAATAGCAGCCAACAAGCCACCCCATAAAACAGAAATAACATGTGGGTGAACAGACAGCGCCGTGATGATGAAAATGACCTGAAAAACAGTGGTAGTCACCATGACGTTAAGTAGGGTTCTTGCTTTGTCGTCCTGTGTTCTCAACCAAGCTGTGCCGATTGCGATACTGCCTTCTAGAACGATAGCAAACATAACAATAGCAAACTCGACTCGCGTAAAAGGTGCAGGAATAGGCGCGAGCATAATGATAGCGAGTAGGCATAAAGCCACGATGCCAGCGATGAATAAAGCAAGTGAGTACAGCTGGTTTAGAAGGCTTGTGCGCGTATTTTGATCCTTTTCAACCCCGACGAATCGATACAGCGCTTCATGTAAAGCGAAACTGACGAATAAGGTTGTGACAACGCCAAAGGTGGTAAGCAGTTCAAGCTTGCCCATTTGTTCTGGTGAGAGAAAGTGGGGCAATACAGGCAGCATGATTAAGCTGATGCTTTTGTTTATCACTAACGCGATAGCGAACAGCGACATATTGGTCATTGCTTTAGACATGGTCATATCCTTTGATGTATCGCGGTGTTTTGAGTTTACAATCGCCATTCGGTGCGGATTCTGCTGCAAGGTGCTGAGCGATTGGCAGATAACAACGTTCGGCCGTATAAAGTTGAGAAACGTTGAGTGCTTCGATACCCATTGTCACTTTCATCCATGGAGACTCATTCAAAAGGCGAATTGCGTTATGTAACGACGCCACATTGTTTGGTGTGTACTTGATGCAATTGCGGCCATGCGTCAATACGCGATCCCAGTAGCTATCATCATGTGGGATGACGATGCACATGCCTGCTGCGAGAGCTTCTAAAATGGATAATCCAAAAGGTTCGTTAACACTGGTGGAAACAAACACACCACACTGAGAGCGTAGGTCATCGAGGTTATCTGGGCATTCATGCCATTCAACACCTTTTGTGGTGAAGTCTGGTGTTGAATATTCCACACCTGCCACATTTGGTTTGATGTAACACACGGTAGATTTGATCTCTTTTGTCTTATCAAGTGTTAAAGCATCAAGAAAAAGATCGATGTTCTTCCATTTTAGTAAGCTGGCCGCCCAGAAGACGCGGTTTGAAATCGGATTTGCTTGTTTTGGCCAGCGGTCTCTCGATAGTCCGTTAACAAACGTAGACGCATTCAAACCACACCAATAGCGTTCAGTAGCTGGCTTCTCTGTTTTGAGGTAGACCTGTAAGGCCTCTAGCATCGATTCTCGGGTGTTTGCCAAGTAATAAATTGCGGATGCTTTTACCAAGCAGTAGCCGGAAGATCTTGAACGACCAATTGGACCATGAACCATTTGTACCACAGGCTTTTTGCTAATTAATCTCAGTAAGTACAAAGGCATATCATTACTCGGGCAAGATAGACCTAAAAAGCTATCTATCTTTGGTAGTTTCATGCACGCAAAAATCAGTTGGATAAAGTAATACGCGTTCATTAACCAGTAAGTGAGGCCATGAGTGGAGCTCAATGGTGATGGTTTGATTTTGATAATCTGCACACGAGGCGTATCGCTAAGTAGTGACTCCCAATGCTCTGGATTCGTGGTCAGCAGATAACCAATTACGTTCAGTTTATCGCACTGTTTGAGGAGCTCTGCATTCGCAATTTTAGAACCACCTTGCATTGGGATGGCGTCGAACATTAATACACGTTTCATGACTGGGCTCCTCAATTGATGCTCAACCAGCGTGAAAGAGGCTTCATGCAGTGAGTCATTGACATTGGTGTAATACTGTTGTTCTCAAACTCACCTTCATAAATACGTTCAATGGCGCTTATGGATGCTGCAGTCGTGAGGTTTTGGCTAGCATGAAGATAGGCGTTTTCAGCTAGCTTGTTTCTTAGCGCTGCATCTTGCATGACTTGTTGGATAGCGTTTAATAAGCCTGCCATTCCACTATTCTGGTACAGTAGCGCAGAGTGATTATGCTCGAACAACTCAGGGATGCCTCCTGTTTTAGGAGCCACGATAGGCAGCTGAGCTAAAGCCGCTTCCCCGAGCACGAGACCAAAGGCCTCTTCATAGGCGCCGCTAATAAAAGCGTCTGCATTCCCAGACATCCATGCACCAGCATTGCTTTTTTCCCCGACAAAGTGGACTCTGTCTTGGATACCGAGATCCGAAGCAAGTTGTTGCAATGTTTCTCTTTCCTCGCCATCGCCAACGATAACAAGATGAGGATTATCGTGATGGTAATTGTGCATGCGCATAGCGCGAATAAGGCGGTCGAATCCTTTTCTTTTAATCAACGAACCTACCGAGAGAAAGGTAAACGCTTGTGGAGGTATTCCGAGGTGAGCCTTGATATCAATGGGCGTATCAGAGTCCAGAAGCGATACACCGTTGTGCACAACATAAAGCTGGTCTTCTGGGTAACCGTCCTGAATAATTTCACGACCGACATCTTTACTAACGCAAATCAATTTTGGGGAGAGGTGTAGCCCAAGAGAGAAGCGATCTCGCAATGTATAGTGACAATGAAGTTGAGTGACAAGTGGGATGTGATTCATGCGTGCAGCCAAACACATCCATTGACAAGGACCACCGCTATTAACGTGTACCAAGTCGATATTGTGTTTTTCGATCAGTGCTGAGCCCTGTTTGATAAGGCTATTCCATCCGCTAATATCCCAGCGAGGCGCACTCCAGCCACCAACTAGATTGAAAACAGAATGTTCCGCTTCAATTCCGAGCGATTGACACTTATCGATTAGTGGCTGGCAGTTTGACCACACGAATGGCTCAAACTTATCACGGTCAATCCCTGAGATGAGATCCAGAAGTACCACTTCACTGCCGCGAATCCAGTTATCACCATAATGAACATATAGAATGCGTTTTGGAGTAGTCATAAGTCA
>NZ_WXWT01000163.1:0-8179 GCF_009904725.1 Vibrio sp. V43_P6S15P86 | reverse complement strand
ATAGTGAAACAATATTGTGCAACCTAAGCTTCATACATTAGAAAATAAAAAAGCGGCTCATTGGCCGCTTTTTGCACATCGTATTACTCTATGGGTTTAGTCTAACTGAGTTGATAGGTAACGCAGGTAGGCATTACGTAAGCGAATCTTATTCTCTTCAAAGTAATCACTACCATAGCGACCACGGTTGAAGTAACGACGTAGCATGCTGTTGTCCATGATAAGCTCATCACCTTGCCCATCACTTAAGTAATTCACATCATTGCCTACTCGTGTCATCACATTAAAGTCATAGGCCTCGTTGCCTCTAACCTGCAACAAACCAGGAGACATATCGCGCCAAGGTGTTAATGGTAGCTTGACTGAAACAGCCACAAACTGCTCTTCATCAGTATCTTTGTACTTAGTAACCTGATAAGTGGCGGAAACCTCAATATCCTCAAACCAATGAGAGGTTGTTAGCTTGGCACCGACATCACCCCGCCAAAACTCACCCGCTGTCGCGTTAAACTGCCAATCCCATTCAGGCATTGAGAAAGTATAACGAGCTAGCGAAGTTTGACGATCGAGAGTCTCGTAGCCATTTTCATCTTTCTCATCAACGTGCTGGAAATAACTCATTTCTAAGCTAAAGGCATGCGCACCGGACTGAGAAAACCATGTTGATTCACTTCTCGCGCCAATATAATCTGTTTTCGCCAAACCGACGGATACTTGGTTCGCGATATCAACATAAGGCAAACGGAAGAATTGATGCAACATTGCACGCTCGATATCATTCTCGTACGCGCTATCTTCAAAGTATCCCCATTTTTCATAATCGTCACTTTCTGCTAACGGCAGAATATGGCGAACATCGACAGCGGCACCAGACCAAAGATACGTATATAAGTTGCTCGACATGGCAAAAGAATAGTCATAGACCCCAAATTCTGTCGCAACGGCATGGCGAACCATAGGTGAAAAAACAAGTTGAGAGTCTAGTACACCGCTATTTACGCGCTCTGTTTTCCAATTAACCAGCTCAAGTTTCTCGGCTAAATCTCGTGTCGTGAACTTAATATCCTCGCACGCAGCAAACCCATTGATAAAACTTTGATAACAAGACGAATTCGCTTGCACACTAACAACAGGCTTTTGGTTTGCGAGCATAATTAGCTCAATGCGATCCGACTCACCGCCCACTTCTGATACGGCGTTTTGACCTAGGTGGCTAGAGATGATCCCCATCGCAACACCTAAACCGTCAACTTGGTTATGGTTATAACGACGGTTTTCTAACGCAACTACCGTCGTTTGGTTCAACAGACCGATTTGAATATTCACAAAACCTTCATTACGAAGCGTGCTCACCAAAGCAGAGATAGAAGCCTCTTTGGCTTTCTTCTGCTCCAAAGACAGCCTTTCCATCAACGTGACATTATTACGAGAGTAATCGCGAGAACGCGTGTACCCGGTGACTAGAGGTACTGAAAGTGCCGCGTTCCAGATATTTTGCTCATCTGTATTGTGGCCTGAATATAGCTGATAACTGAGTGAAGCTGTCACATCATAAGGCAGTGTACCTTGTGGAGTAAAAAGTTTTACCGATGAGTTGAACTCCACAGCATCGTATTCCCCACTGACCTGTAAAAAGCTCAATGGTTGATACTCAATACCACCGAATGGGCCATCCATCACACCCAATTCGATATCAGAGAACCCGTAACCTGCCGACACTCGAACTGGAGCAAAGTCGAAAGAGTAATCTGCAACTGCGTATTTAGTGCTGAACTGATTCCCGGCGCCACCCAAATCCTGAATACCTAGAGCAAAGTCGAGATTCTCCGAACCCCAAAAGTTAGGGACCTGATACTTGAAAGACATAGATAAATCACGAATGTCTCCACAATCATAAAAACAGTTGGAGGTGTAATCGTCTGTGACGATTCTTCCGTGAGCTTCTAACCCCTCAAGCAAGCCAAACGAAAATTTAAGAGAATCTAAATCTTGAACTGCCGTCCTAAATGGTAAGCCTTGAGCGTACGTAAAAGAAAAATCGCCGTAATTTAAAGACTGTGCATTGGGCGTAAAAGTCAATCCGGTAAAGCTTTGGTTCGAAGGCAGCGTCGCCAACTCCTGAGCGGTAAGAGAAGTACTTACCAGTAGCGGCAGCGATAATGCTGCTATCCCTGTTTTTATCGTTTTCTGTGCCATCAGTTTTAGCCACTGTTAATGTATTGAATACAGAAAAAGGCACTCAGAAGTGCCTTTTTGAGATTACGACATGTTCACGTTACGTTCGTAGTAAACAAACCACCACTGCGAGTACCACAACAACATATCTTATTAATTTTTCTATTATTTACCAATCAGACAAAAGCATCAAGTTTCACCTGCATTACTTTGCTTTGGTTCAAAAGTATATAACTCCGCAGTGCGAGTATTTTGCTTCCATACAAGGTCTTCAATGCCATCTACTGGGTTAAAACCTGTAGGGGCCTCGAGCAGTAAACGACGAATCACTTCGTGTTGGAAGTTGTGGCAAGCAACATCGAGCTTGTCGATCAAGGTCTCATACTCTTTCAATGGCAAGTAACTTTCTTGAGCTGTCATAATGCGAGCGTGTGCCGTTTCGGAAACATTATCATCCCCAATCAACAGTTCTTCATATAACTTCTCTCCAGGCCTCAAACCAGTGAAGAGAATTTCTATATCGCCATGAGGATTGTTTTCATCTTTGACTTCAAGGCCGGATAAGTAAACCAAATTCCTCGCTAGATCGACAATCTTAACTGGCTCCCCCATATCGAGAACAAATACATCGCCACCTTTACCCATCGCCCCAGCTTGAATAACCAACTGGGCAGCTTCTGGAATTGTCATAAAGTATCGAGTAATGTCTTTGTGGGTGACCGTAATAGGTTCTCGCTTCTTAATCTGTTTTTTGAATACAGGAATTACCGAGCCAGACGAACCCAAAACATTACCAAAGCGCACCATGCAGAAACGCGTACCCAGATTAGGGTTGCTCTCACGAATTCGGTTTTGTTGCTGTGCCAACGCCTGTAGACCCAACTCAGCCATACGTTTAGTCGCACCCATCACGTTCGTTGGTCTAACAGCCTTATCAGTAGAAATAAGAACAAAATTCTTCACACCTGCATCAATCGCCGCTTGCGCTGTATAGTAAGTGCCAAACACATTGTTTCTTACACCTTCAACAACGTTGTACTCCACCAGCGGAACATGTTTGTACGCCGCAGCATGGTAAACCGTGTCCACTTCAAAGGCTTTCATGGTGGTTTCTAAGCGATTTTGTCTCTGCACAGAGCCAACCAATGGAACGACGACAATGCTCAGATTGTTAGCTTTAATGATTTGACTCAATTCACTGTGCACCTGATACAACGCAAATTCAGACAGTTCAAATAAGATCAATGATTTTGGCGAGTAGTTTAAAATCTGACGACATAACTCAGAGCCAATTGAACCACCAGCTCCCGTCACCATCACTACTTGATTCTTGATGTTCGCTTCCATTAATACTTGTTGCGGCTGAACAGGGTCTCGACCTAACAAATCACCAATCGGAACCTCTTTCAGTTCATCAATCTTCGCCTTACCCGTAAGGATATCTTTCATATCTGGAACGGTTTGGATTTCAACAGGCAGTTTAGAAATTCTATCTAAGACTTCCTTACGGCGTTTGTTTGAAGCGCTAGGAATAGCAAGTAAGATTTTTTTTACTTCATACTTTCTAATCGCCTTCATCGCGTTATCCGCTGTATAGACTCGGTAACCCATTAGCATTGTGTTTTGAAGCGTTTTGTCTTCGTCGACAAAGCCAATAACTCGGTAGGTTTCTGATTGTCGCAGCGCAAACGCAAGCTCACGACCGGCACTACCCGCACCATAAATAAGAACTGGCGCTCCGGCTTTGTGTACCGATTGAGCAACCAAGCTCCTTACCAGCAGACGGCTAGTCCCTACACCGATCGCAAGAAAAGCGGCATAAATAAAAGGAATCGAGCGTGGTAGTTGGGCATCAAATGCGAAAGCAAAACTGGCCACACAAAGCGCAGATAGAATCGTACCCAACCCGACGACTGCCAGAACATGAAAGCCTAAATAGCGTAGCACCGCTCGATAGAGGCCAAACGAGACAAAAACAGCAAGCGTACACACAATGGTTGCCAACAGTACATAGTTACTGCTTGTATCTGGAAGTGGGCGGAATTCACCAATGCGAGACCAATAAGCAAACATAAAAGCAGCAGAGATAATAAAGAAATCCACTCCGATACTAATAAGGCGCTTTTGATATCTCGGTAAAGACCAAATGACGTTAAGTTTGGAATTATTTTCAATCATGACAGTATGTAAGCCTCATTACCCCAAGTTTATTTTTAGAGTTTGGTGGTAATGCTAGTTAATATTATGAGATAACCTGAGCAAAGATTATACAACCTGATGATTATGTATAGAACCATTAATTGCATATTCTCTCACTGCATCGCATCTTTTAAGCAATCTGCGTAGCAGACATTTTACATTTTCATCAAGTGGTGGGACGCTGTTACAGGAAAACATAAATAACGACATATTAAAGCACTATTATTTATGCGTCCCACTTAGACTGAACTGGTTTACTTCTGCGCTTCTAACAACACTTCACGGATCACACCGCACGTTTTAGCGACTTCTTCTGACGATAATGTTGGATGAACCAAAAACATTAAACTGGTTTCACCTAACAGCACTGCATTCGGCAAACGTTTTTCTGGTCGCCATGGCGTATTATCAAATGCTTTTTCTAAATACACCTCAGAGCAGCTACCTTGATAAGCCGGAACACCACGTTCCACAATGGTTTCCACAATGCGATCTCTCGTCCAGCCCTCTGCCAAATGTTTAGGCTCAACAAAAAGGTAATGTTTGTATTCAGCGTGCTGCGAATGCTCAGGCACGTGAACGCGTCGAACGATATTGAGATCTGCAACAGCCTCATCGATTTGTGCCGCATTGGCTTGGCGTTTTGCCGTCCACTCTGACATGCGAGTCAATTGAATACGACCAACCACAGCTTGTAGCTCAGTCATACGCCAGTTGGTTCCAAAGCTGTCGTGCAACCAGCGAAAGCCTGGTGGATGCTGACGGTTATAAATCGCGTCATAGTTCTTACCATGATCTTTGTAAGACCACATTTTTGACCACAAATCTTTATCATTCGTGGTCACCATGCCGCCTTCACCGCCTGTCGTCATAATCTTATCTTGACAGAATGACCAAGCACCAATGTGACCAATTGTGCCGACACTGCGGTCTTTGTATTTTGCGCCATGTGCTTGAGCACAATCTTCAATAACATAAAAACCATGTCTTTCTGCAAGCGCCATGATGGCATCCATTTCTGCCGGCATACCAGCCAAATGAACAACGATGACCGCTTTAGTCTTAGGAGTTAGGACCGCTTCAATCGACGCTGCCGTAATGGCTTGGCTATTGAGATCCACATCAGCGAACACAGGGTTGGCGCCAGCCGTAACAATAGAAGACGCAGAAGCAAGGAACGTTCTAGGCGTCGTAATAACCTCGTCCCCTTCACCAATCGCTAACGCTTTAAGCGCGACATCAAGTGCAAGGGTACCATTGCTTAGTGCAACAGCATGATCACATCCAACCCAAGCTGCGAATTCTTTTTCGAACTCACGGCACTCACTACCCGTCCAGTAGTTTACTTTGTTTGACAGTAGTACACGACTAACTGCGTCGGCTTCTTCTTGAGTAAAAGAAGGCCATGGAGAAAATGGAGTATTAAGCACGATGTCACCTAAATAAAAATTATTCTGAGAATGTTATTTTGAGTTTACGAGCTGTGCAGGCGTACCCACAACAGTTTGCAAGTCTGGTACATGGTTCAGGACAGTCGCGCCGGCTCCTACCATTACGCCCGTACCAATGGAAATAAGTTGTTTAACTTGGCTTCCGATACCGAGCCAAGAACCTTCCCCGACAGTTACCCCGCCCGCAAGATTACAACCAGGGCTAACATGTACGCCATCCGCTAAATGGCAGTCATGATCTATCGTTGAGGCCGTGTTAATAATGCATGCTTTACCAACTTTGACGAAAGGATTGATGACAGCACCAGCCATGACCACCGTACCTTTATCAAGTTGACTATACCGACTAATTGTGGCCCTAGGGTGCTCTAGTACAGAGAACTTAGCGCCAGCTGTACTGAGCTGATTCTGCTTTTCTAACCTGATTTTATTATTGCCGATCGCTATCACCGTTAGATCAAACTGCGCCGCTATCTTTAATAAGGTTTCGGAATTCCCTTTGACTGGCCAATGCTCCACATTTTGCAACTCTGGCCAGCGATCATCAAAAAACTCAATGTTTGTATAACCATTTAGCTCCGCAATTTCAGCAACGACTTTCCCGTGACCACTAGCGCCTAAAATTGCGCAAGTTCTATTCATGGACTTCGCTCTGCTTTGATTGACCAGTAAAAGGTTCTATCGTGACATGGCCATCTGCCGATATTCCTTCCTTCACAAACACTTTTTTAACGGTTAGGAACAGAATTTTGATATCTAGCCATAGGTTACGATTATCGACATACCAGACATCGAGCTTAAACTTATCTTCCCAACTAATCGCATTACGCCCATTAATTTGAGCCCAGCCCGTTACGCCAGGCCTGACTTCGTGACGTCTTGCTTGCTCTTTACTATAAAGCGGTAAGTACTGCATTAATAAAGGACGTGGCCCCACTAAACTCATCTCACCTTTCAATACGTTCCACAACTCCGGAAGCTCATCGAGACTTGAATTTCTCAATTTGTCTCCGAACGGAGTCATTCGCTCGGAATCAGGAAGTGGATTTCCTTGTGAATCGACTGCATCTTTCATGGTACGGAACTTAACCATTTCAAATGGTTTGCCATGCAAACCAGGACGTGTTTGACGAAACAACACGGGCGAGCCTAAGTTCTTGCGTATTTTCCAAGCGACTAATGAAATAATAGGAGACAACAAGATAAGTGCCATGAGAGAAACTAAGAAGTCAAACAATCTTTTCATTTGGGGCTACCTGCTTTCCATAAAAATCAACCATACGGATCCAATGTTCATTTCTTTCATACTTAGTTACGATATTATTTCTTGCTAAATCACCCATTTTAGATAGTTTTTTACAAGCCATTGAACCTTCCATTGCAATATACAATGAAATATAATCTCCCGGTTTAACCAACCAACCATTTAATTGATCTTGTATAACTTCATTACAACCATTAATGTTGGTTACTATAGCGGGGACCTCCATTGAATTTGCCTGCAAAATAACATTTGGAAAACCTTCCCTATAGCTAGGCAAAACTAAGATATGAGTTCTAGCAAGGAAAGGCCTGATATCCTCTCGGAAGCCAAACCTATATATCCTTGGATGTGACTCTATATATTCAACAATATCTTTTGACGGAGGGGACTGAGAATCTAAATTGCCTAAAATAAAAAGAATTGCATTTTCAGGCATCAGAGAAAATGCTTTTACCAGTTCAGCAACACCTTTATCCTTATTAAGCCTGCCAACAAAACAAAATACAAAAGACTTGTCATTTTCGTGAATGGCCTTTCTCAGGTCATCATGAATTGGCTGTATTAAAACCAGATTCTTTTCAAAAAATGAGGTATCGACTCCAGCTATATTCCCGTAACCAATTACATCTAAGGGTTTATCCGTTATTTTGTAATCGTACAAGTCATTTTTAACACCCTCCCCCTCAGGAACAACTACAGTAGCGCAGTGACATATTAAACGGTCAACTGCAATTAATATTCGCTTTTTTAGTCCCCTAGCAGTAGGAAATATAAGACCAGTAAATGTATGAATTCGAACAGGTGTCCTCATTAACCATGCGGAAATCATTGTAACTAATCCAGCCTTGGGAGTGTATGAATGTATAATATCTGGTTGTATCTTAATTATTAACAAAATCATTTTTATAATGGAATAAATATCAAATAACGGATTTATCCCTCTCACCATTGGAACTAAATTAATTTTAATTCCTTCTCTTTCTTCAACGAGTGAAATACTTTTTCCAGAAGATGTTGCGAGATACACATCGAAAAAACCATTCAAATATCTTGGCTGCTCTTTCAATATTGCATCAAGCGTATCTGGAAC
>NZ_WXWT01000215.1:0-8185 GCF_009904725.1 Vibrio sp. V43_P6S15P86 | reverse complement strand
CTCGGGAACCCCTCCAGGGTATTTTTATACTTAAAAGATAGTTTCCCAACCTAGCTTCCAAGTTGTTCTCATGTTTAAAGGAAAACACAAGAAAGAATATGGTGGAGGGGGACGGATTCGAACCATCGAAGGCAGTGCCGGCAGATTTACAGTCTGCTCCCTTTGGCCACTCGGGAACCCCTCCAGAGGATTTTTATACTTAGCAAGATGTTTTCCCAACTCATCTCCCAAGTGCGGAGCGAATCATAGCAAACTCGCTCAGGCTGTAAAGCGTTTTTCTTGCGTTTTTACGTTGAATGCTGTCTTTTTGGGCAAAGATGGTAGAAAGTCAGCGTTTTGTGTGTCCTTTGAACAGAAGAGAAACGCTCTTTTTACTTGAATTTACACTACTTGACGTTAAACCACGTATCTACTGATAAAATGTAAGCAGTTTAATGACATAAGTTTATTCGTTTAGAAGTCAATATCATGAGCATGAAAGCCACGTTATCGTTATCTGTTTTAACGCTTTCTATATTAATGAGTTCTCCATCAGCTTTCGCAGCTATGCGAGGCTCAGCAGTTACCGTCGTAACTGAACAAGTAGAAACGCACGAGATCAATCAATCCTTATCGCTTATCGGTAAATTAGAAGCGGCGGAGTCTGTGGTTGTTGCATCGGAAGTCGCCGGAAAAGTGAATCAAATCGCTGTTAAAGCGAATCAAAATGTCCAACAAGGTCAGCTGTTAATCAAGTTGGATGATGATAAGGCTCAAGCCGCTTTGATTGAGGCAAAGGCGTACCTTAAAGATGAACAACGTAAGCTAAAAGAGTTTCAACGTTTGGTTAAGCGAAATGCTATCACCCAAACTGAGATCGACGCACAAAAAGCAAGCGTTGAAATCGCACAAGCAAGGCTGGACGCCGCTCAAGCAAATTTGGCCGATCTTCATATTACGGCTCCATTCTCTGGCACTGTTGGTTTTATTGACTTTAGTCGCGGTAAAATGGTTAGCGCGGGTACAGAGCTGTTGACCTTGGATGACCTTTCCGTCATGGAGCTTGATTTACAAGTACCGGAGCGCTATTTATCGATGCTTTCTATTGGTATGGAAGTCATTGCCAAAACCAGTGCATGGGGTGAACAGACGTTTACTGGTCAAGTCACAGGCATTGATACGCGGATTAGCTCAGAAACGCTGAACCTGCGTGTGCGTATTGAGTTTGAGAACCCTGAAAACCGCTTAAAACCGGGCATGTTAATGAATGCATCATTGGCCTTCCCAGCGATTGAAGCGCCAATTATCCCGGTTCAAGCACTAGAATACTCTGGCACCAAACGTTACGTATACGTCATCGATGACAACAATAAAGCGACTCGACAAGAAGTCATTCTCGGTGCTCGTGTCGATAACGAAGTCGTTATTGAATCAGGCGTTGAAGTTGGCGACAAAATTGTTGTACAGGGCATCGTTAATATGCGAGATGGTGTTGAAGTTAAGGAAATTGTCGCACCAGGAAAGTCAGAAACAGCTAACGCAACGGGTAATCAAGGTGTTCAAAGCACGCAAGACGAAGCGGCTAAGGAAGCAAACTAATGTTACTTTCTGACGTTTCTGTAAAACGCCCAGTCGCAGCGTTGGTATTGAGTATGCTGCTGTGTGTATTTGGTTTTGTATCCTTTACGAAACTAGCGGTGCGAGAAATGCCGGACATTGAAAGTCCGGTCGTTTCCATTAGTACGCGTTATGAGGGCGCTTCCGCGACGATCATCGAGAGTCAAATTACGTCTGTATTAGAAGATCAGCTTTCAGGCATCAGCGGAATAGATGAGATCAGTTCGACGACGCGAAACAGCAGTTCGCGTATTACGATCACTTTTGAGCTAGGTTACGATCTCAATACGGGTGTTAGTGATGTTCGCGACGCGGTGGCTCGCGCTCAACGTTCGCTACCTGATGAAGCGGACGATCCAATTGTCTACAAGAATAACGGTTCAGGTCAGGCCTCCCTCTATATAAATCTCAGTTCTGCAGAGATGGACCGCACTCAATTGACGGATTATGCCGAACGTGTATTGATGGATCGCTTTAGCTTGATCTCTGGGGTGAGCTCCATTGATCTCTCTGGTGGTTTGTACAAGGTGATGTACGTGAAGCTTAAGCCAGAGCTGATGGCGGGGCGCTCAGTCACGGCTTCGGACATTACATCGGCACTGCGAAGTGAAAACTTAGAAAGTCCGGGGGGTGAAGTTCGTAATGACTCGACAGTCATGTCGGTACGGACAGCGCGTAGTTATAACACGCCGGAAGATTTTCAGTACCTCGTGATTAAAAGGGCAAGCGACAACACGCCTATCTATTTGAAAGATGTCGCTGATGTTTTTATCGGTGCAGAGAACGAAAACTCGACCTTTAAAAGCGATGGCGTCGTCAATGTTAGTTTGGGGGTAGTTCCTCAGTCTGATGCGAACCCGTTAGAAGTAGCAAAATTAGTTCGAGCTGAAGTTGATAACATCCAGAAGTTCTTGCCGGAAGGAACGCGGCTTGCTATCGACTACGATGCGACGGTGTTTATCGAGCGCTCGATAGAAGAGGTATATAGCACGCTATTTATTACGGGCGGTTTGGTTATTTTGGTGTTGTACATCTTCATTGGTCAAGCTCGTGCAACCTTGATCCCAGCTGTTACGGTTCCGGTATCGTTGATTTCCTCATTCATTGCCGCTTATTACTTTGGCTTTTCTATCAACTTAATCACCTTGATGGCGTTGATCCTGTCTATCGGCTTGGTAGTGGATGACGCGATTGTGGTTGTTGAAAACATCTTCCACCATATCGAACGTGGTGAATCGCCTTTGCTTGCGGCCTATAAAGGCACGCGGGAAGTAGGCTTTGCCGTTATCGCGACAACGCTAGTGCTGGTGATGGTATTCCTGCCGATTTCTTTTATGGATGGCATGGTAGGTCTGCTATTTACTGAGTTTTCTGTCTTGTTGGCGATGTCTGTGATTTTCTCGTCTTTGATCGCCCTAACACTAACTCCTGTATTGGGTAGTCAGATTTTGAAGGCGAATGTAAAACCAAATCGATTTAATCAAGTGGTCGATCGCCTATTTAGTAAACTGGAGAGTGGTTACCGCTCATTATTGAAAGGCGCATTGAAAATGCGTTGGGCTGCACCGCTGGTGATTCTGGCGTGTTTGGGCGGCAGTTACTTCTTGATGAACCAAGTGCCAGCCCAGTTGACCCCTCAAGAAGATCGCGGCGTGATGTTTGCGTTTGTGCGCGGGGCTGATGCTACGTCATACAATCGTATGTCAGCCAATATGGACATTGTTGAAGACCGATTGATGCCATTACTCGGGCAAGGGTATCTGAAGTCGTTTAGTATCCAAACGCCTGCATTTGGTGGACAGGCAGGCGATCAAACCGGCTTTGTTATCATGATTCTAGAAGACTGGAACGAGCGAGATGTAACAGCTCAGGAAGCGCTTAACAAAGTGCGTGGCGCACTGGCTGGCATACCTGATGTTCGAGTGTTCCCATTCATGCCTGGTTTCCAAGGTGGTTCGAGTGAGCCTGTTCAGTTTGTATTAGGTGGCTCTGATTACGATGAACTTCTCGTCTGGGCTGAAATGTTGAAAAACAAAGCAGAAGAATCGCCAATGATGGAAGGCGCTGAGATCGATTACTCAGAGAAAACGCCAGAGCTATTGGTTACGGTCGACAGACAGCGTGCCGCAGAACTAGGGGTCAGTGTCAAAGACATCTCTGATACGCTAGAAATCATGCTTGGTGGTAAAAGTGAGACGACTTATGTTGAGCGTGGCGAAGAGTATGATGTGTATCTTCGTGGTGATGAAAACAGCTTTAATAATGCAGCGGATTTAAGCCAGATTTATCTGCGAACTAATAGTGGGCAGTTAGTGACGTTAGACGCGGTAACTAAAATTGAAGAAGTGGCAGCTTCTATTCGTCTATCTCACTACAACAAACAGAAATCCATCACTATTACGGCTAATCTGTCAGAAGGCTACACATTAGGAGACGCGCTGAATTACCTTGATCAACAAGCGATAGACAACTTACCAGGTGACATCTCGGTGAGTTATTCTGGCGAGTCAAAAGACTTTAAAGAGAACCAAGCGAGTGTTGCTGTCGTGTTTGCGTTGGCATTGCTTGTGGCGTATCTCGTGTTGGCGGCTCAGTTTGAAAGCTTCGTGAACCCGTTAGTGGTGATGTTTACGGTGCCGATGGGCGTATTTGGTGGCTTCCTTGGCTTGGTTGTGATGGGGCAAGGCATGAACATTTACAGCCAGATTGGCATGATCATGTTGATCGGCATGGTGACGAAAAACGGCATTTTGATTGTTGAGTTTGCCAACCAGTTGCGAGACCGCGGTGTTGAATTCGAAAAAGCGGTTATTGATGCAGCTGCGCGACGTCTACGCCCGATCTTGATGACAGCATTTACCACGCTTGCTGGTGCTATCCCGTTGATTGTATCGACAGGGGCTGGTTATGAGAGCCGTATTGCCGTGGGTACCGTGATCTTTTTCGGGATGGGATTTGCGACATTGGTGACCTTATTTGTCATCCCGGCTATGTACCGATTGATTTCGGCGAAAACACAGGCGCCAGGCCATGTAGAAGCAGAATTGAACAAAGCACTCAGCCACGATACAAAAGGCCGTATTGCTCATCCTTAGCCGCTGTACGTAAAGCTTTGATTGAAAACACCGAACAAAAGTTGTTCGGTGTTTTTTTATATTGAGAGTGATTACTTATAGATCTAATGATTATTTTTGTTTATTATTTCGCCACTTCTTCGAGGAGCACAGGACTCGCTCATCGTATTGACTGAATGTCGGGTCTTGTTAGGTGTCATGCCGGGAAAGCAGCATATACCTATTATTTGAGGTGTTCTCTTGAAAAAAGTACGTGGTAGTTACATGGTAGAAATGGTTTTAGTTGCGGGTGTTATGGCGTTGTTAGCGACCACTGCACTTCCGACGTTAACGAATGCACTAAAAGATCGTCAAGATGGCATTTTACACTCTCTCGATGCCGGGCAACCAAGTAGCCATGTGAATCAAGAGACAACAGAAAAGTTCTCCGCTCAGTAACTGATGACACACCGTAGATTGTAAAACAAGCCGAGGTAAAAACCTCGGCTTGTTTGTATTTCAATTCTGGTAACTTGGTGCTATCTAATGTCAGAAGCGTTTCCCTAAGCTAACTTGCACACCTTCGTAGCTGTCGTAAAAATCTTCAAAGCCCATATCTGCGACATTATAGATGTACTCTGCGCGCAACCAGATGTCTTTGCTCATATCCCAATGGACACCAGCACCGATATTGAATAGTGCTCCTGAATCATCTGTGACTTTTTGTTGGTTTGGAACGTACATTTCTGCCTGAGTCCCTAACGCGGTCACGCGGCCGAACAAAGAAAGTGGCGTATCGCCAAGGTTATCACTGGTCAATACAGCTGACATACCCGCTTGGTAATAGTGCAAATCCAAATCTGTTTTCAGTTTGTCGTTCTTCAGTTCGTTTTGGGAATAGCGAAGCACACCTTCAAACGCAAGGTATTGATTGACATGATAGCCCCAACCAACAGTGATATGTGGTGTGGACCACTCATTGTCTCTGTCTGAGCCAAAATAGGGCGTATCAAAACCGACGTTACCAGTACCCAGATAAAAATAAGATTGATGAGTTTGTTCTTGAGCAGCAAAAGTCGGCACACTGATGGTCAAGGCAGACAATAATAGAATGGCGTTTTTCATAACTTGACGATAACCTTTGTAAAAGACCGTTGTAATGAGTTGTGTTAATATTAATTTAATCAATAAGATAGATGGCGTTTATCATATCAGCTTTTGCGCAAAGGTAGTCATTTAGACTGGGAATTGTTGCGCTAAAGCAGACTTCCTAGGCTGGAGAACTTACTATTCGGTATGGTGACTAACGTCAATCAAATAAGAGAGAAGGAAAGGAAAGTGGCTGAATTCAAATATAAAAATCTGACTCAAGAAGAACAAGATAAGTTAGACGCGGCGACATTTCGTCGTTTATTGGCGCATTTAGACGCGAATAAAGACGTGCAGAACATCGACCTCATGATTCTTGCGGGCTTCTGTCGCAACTGCTTTAGCAAATGGTACAAAGCCGAAGCGGAAAATCTCGGTGTGGATTTAGATATTGATGACGCTCGCGAACGTGTTTACGGCATGACTTACGATGAATGGAAACAAAATCATCAGCCAGCGGCAACGCCAGAACAATTGGCGGCGTTTGAAGCGCGTCAGAAAAAGTAATACTCATTTCCAAAAAAACAGCCCGCACATCAGCGGGCTGTTTTTTTACATTCGAATTTACATATTAAGCGGTAATTGGACCGCAACATGCAGGTTCGACACAGCCTTTCGCTTGAATGACTTCAAGTTGCGCGAGGTAAGGTTGAATATCACCGATGTTCTCTTTTACCCATGCTAAGTCGTAATACGTATCTAAGTAACGCTCACCAGAGTCACATAAAAGTGTCACGATAGAACCCTTCTCACCGCGTTGTTTCATTTCGCAGGCCAGTTGAAGCACACCGTAGAGGTTCGTCCCCGTTGATGCACCGACTTTACGCCCAATCAGTTGAGAAACCCAATGTGCAGTTGCCACACTAGCAGCGTCTGGAATTTTGCGCATCTCGTCAATAACACCTGCAATAAAGCTTGGCTCGACACGTGGTCGACCGATGCCTTCAATTTTGCTGCCGGTCTCACCTTTTAATGAGTGATTACCTGACTGGAAAGCGTCGTAAAACACCGAGTTTTCAGGGTCTACGACACAAAGTTTGGTGTCGTATTTTTGGTAACGAATAAAACGGCCAATGGTTGCTGACGTACCACCAGTTCCTGGGCTCATTACTACCCAATTAGGAATTGGGTGATCTTCTAGTTCCATTTGGCTAAAGATAGAGTTCGCAATGTTGTTGTTGCCGCGCCAGTCAGTCGCACGTTCAGCATAAGTAAACTGATCCATGTAGTGGCCATTTAACTCTTGAGCCAAACGTCGAGACTCGTCATAAATCTGATCTGAGCGCTCTACAAGATGCGCTTTACCACCGTAAAACTCAATTTGTTCAATCTTTTTACGTGCGGTGGTTTTCGGCATAACAGCAATGAACGGTAAGCCAAGCAAGCGAGCAAAATACGCTTCTGAAACGGCAGTGCTGCCTGAGGACGCTTCAATCACTGTGGTTTCAGGACCAATCCATCCGTTACAAATCGCATAAAGAAACAACGAGCGTGCCAATCGGTGTTTCAGAGAGCCTGTTGGGTGCGTGCTCTCATCTTTTAGGTAGATATCGATACCATCAAGAGAAGGCAGTTCGAGTTTAAATAAATGAGTATCAGCAGAACGTTGAAAGTCTGCTTCAATTTTACGCACTGCATTGTTGATCCAGTTGTGGTCAGTACACATGGCGTCTCTCCTTGGAAATCGATAGATAAGCATTAGATGGGAATAATTTACCTATAATACGAGAGAAAAACTTTGCTATAGTTGCTGGTAATGACTATTTTTATAGAAAAGTTTTCTACACTTTGTGGGTTTTATAGGATGAGTTTGGATCGACTCGATAAGCAGCTGCTTGCGTTGTTACAAACCGACAGCACCTTGTCATTAAATGAGTTAGCAGAGCAGGTTAATCTGACAACAACGCCATGTTGGAAGCGTTTGAAAAGGTTGGAAGAAGAAGGCTACATCGAAAAGCGCGTGGCGTTACTGAGTGCAGAAAAACTCGACCTGTCTTTTATCGCTTTTGTTCAGCTAAAAACCATCGATCACTCTGAAGATTGGTATCACCACTTTGTCACAACAGTGAGTGATTTCCCTGAGGTGATGGAGTTTTATCGTATGGCCGGCGAGTATGACTACATGATGAAAGTGCTAGTCAAAGATATGAAGTGTTTTGACGAGTTTTATAAGCGCTTAGTTAATAGTGTAAAGGGACTGTCTAATGTGACTTCAACATTTGCTATGGAATCCATTAAATATACGACTGAGTTACCACTTCTCAACTAAATAGCTTTATACGAATTTTATTTAATGGTTACTCTATCTGTTAGCATTTTAAATGTTAACAGGTAGCAGGGTTATTCTAACTAAGTTACTTTTTACTGGGTTGGAATAAATATAAACG
>NZ_WXWT01000125.1:0-8197 GCF_009904725.1 Vibrio sp. V43_P6S15P86 | reverse complement strand
AACCCTTCGTTTGGATATGGCGGTTATTGTCTGCCAAAAGATACCAAGCAACTTCGTGCAAACTATCAAGATGTCCCAAACAGTATTATTGGGGCCATAGTGGAAGCCAATCGAACTCGTAAAGACTTTATTGCTGAGTCTATTCTCAAACGAGAACCTAAAGTGGTTGGGATATACCGTTTGATAATGAAAGCTGGCTCAGATAATTTCCGCGCTTCGTCTATTCAAGGTATTATGAAGCGTATCAAGGCAAAGGGCGTTGAAGTGGTGGTGTATGAACCAGTACTTCAGGAAGACGAGTTCTTTAACTCACGTGTAATCAACGATCTGAATGAGTTTAAACAAAGCGCCGATGTGATTGTCTCTAACCGTATGGTTGAAGAACTTACTGATGTGGCTGATAAGGTGTACACGCGAGACCTATTTGGTAGTGATTAGACTTTAGTTACGATGATCGTGTGTAATCTAATACACAAACAAAAAGGGATGCATGATGCATCCCTTTTTTATTTCTACTCTGAGTAAAAACGAGATTAAGCTTTTGCTTTAGCCGCTGCTTTAGCGATTGCTGCGAAGCTTTTCGCGTCTAGAGAAGCGCCGCCAACTAGAGCACCGTCGATGTCTGGTTGTGAGAAGTAAGCTTGAGCGTTTTCTGGCTTAACAGAGCCACCGTATTGGATGATTACTTGTGCTGCAACTGCTTCGTCTTTCGCTGCGATTAGTGCGCGGATAGAAGCGTGGATGCGTTGTGCATCTTCAGCGGTTGCTGCTTTACCAGTACCGATAGCCCAGATTGGTTCGTAAGCGATGATTGCGCCGTTTAGAGCTTCAACACCGTAAGTGTCGATAACTGCGTTGATTTGACGTGCACATACAGCTTCAGTTTCGCCAGCTTCGTTTTGCGCTTCAGATTCACCGATACAGAAAACAGGAGTTAGGCCGTTTTCTTTTAGGAAGTTGAATTTCTTCGCGATGAACTCGTCAGATTCGTTGTGGTATTCACGACGCTCTGAGTGACCGATGATGATGTGAGTAGCACCGAAATCTTTCAGCATTTCTGGAGACATATCGCCAGTGAACGCACCGCTGTTGTTTAGGTCAGTGTTTTGAGCACCTAGGATGATCTTGTTACCGCCTTCAGCGATTACGCGCTCTGCTAGGTCGATGTAAAGTGCTGGTGGAGCGACTGCTACGTCAACACCTTCAACGCCTTCAAGCTCAGCGTTAAGACCAGTTAGCAGCTCAGTTACCATTGCTTTGCTGCCGTTTAGTTTCCAGTTACCCATCACTACAGGACGACGCATAGGAAAATCTCCCTTATCTTTAATGTAAATAGTCAATTAATGTAAAAAATCTACGTAGGAATATAACAGAATAATGTGAACAGATCATGATTGGCGTCATGTCTTGTCCGGCTTTCTTTACTGATTCGACCAAGCATCGATTCTGTTATTTTTGTCAAAAGCAATCGATTGGTGATCACGTAGACAGAATGATAGTTCATTCCTCGGAAATTGCTGCTGAGATTGGTATTACTACGCGCTGGAATTAATAGTTGTAGAAAGGAATCAAAATGCCAAATCTCGTTTTAGAGTATTCAAACTCGGTGGAAGAGCGTGTCAATGTTCAGGGGTTGCTGGAGGATTTACATAAAACGGCGTTAGAGAGTGGCCTTTTTGAGCTCGCGTCAGTGAAATCTAGAACGCTCCGGTGCCACAATTGGTTAATTGGGGAAGAGGGCGATAGCCTCGACTTTATCCATATCAACTTTGATTTGCTATCTGGCCGTTCCCAAGAGCAGAAGCGGGAACTGTCACGAGCCTTGATGGCGACACTTCAAGAGCAAGCCAGTCACGTGCACAGCTTAACGGTCAATATCCGAGACATGGACGTAGACAGCTTCCAGAAGGTAGTGAATTAGGTTGAATCGAGTTTCTTGAGAGTAGCAAGCAGGTTACGCATCGTGAGGTACAAGGAAACTGAAAGCTAATAGGCCTTATCGAGTGTTTGTCGTTGCTTCAGCTTAGCCTCGCTCTGCTTGTTGTAACGGCGCTGTTGGCGCTTACACTGCAGGTGTACTTTCCAAACCATATCGACTCGGCTAATCTATAACCTTTCTATTTTGGGGTAAAATTTGATGTCGACTAAAGAGTTACTGTTTTCTTTTCAAGGACGTATAAACCGTAAAACCTACTGGATTTGGAACGTCATTTACTATGTATCTATTCTAGGTTTTGGTGCTGGAATCAGTAAGCTATTTCCTACTTTTTCCTATTTACTTCTCCCTATTTTCTTGGTGATTTTGTTAATCCCTGATTTGGCGATCACCACCAAGCGTTGGCATGACCGCAACAAATCAATCTATTGGCTAGCACTGAATATTCCGCTGATTATCGGACGAATCGCTACGCCAATGACCAGCCCTGTTGCACAAGAGCCGTCGACACCGCAAATGTTCGTTGCATCCATTTCTCTGATTTGTGGTTTATGGATTCTAATTGAATGTGGCTTCTTAAAGGGGACATCAGGACCAAACCAATATGGCCCTGAGCCTGAGTGATCGCTTTAAGTAACGTGCGCGCTGAAAGTAGATTCTGAGTCTCGCTAGAATGACGAACTCCTTTGATCTAGAGCTTGCTATTATAACCGTCATTCTGAACAACGAGGTACGAGCGTGATTCAGAATCTACGCACAGAGCGGTCCGAGTTTGGACTGAGCGAGTGAATTACAATGGAAAAGTAAAAGCGAATAATGAAGGAGAATGAATCATCGATAGGACACCTTGCGTTTATATCCTAACGTCAAACAACAACGCCGTTCTTTACATTGGTGTTACCAGTCAGCTGCCTCAAAGAATATGGCAGCATAAAAACGGAGTAGTTGAGGGATTTACCAAGAAATACAACGTTCATAAGCTCGTTTACTTTGAGTTATTCGAAGATATGGCAACTGCCATAAACCGAGAAAAGCAGCTCAAGCAGTGGAAGCGTGAGTGGAAGTTAGCCTTGGTAAGAGAAACGAACCCTAACTTTCTCGATCTATCTACAGAGTATCAGTAAAAATCATCCCTACCTTTAAATGCCTCTAAGCTAACCACATCCGCTTTTTGAGTCGGTGCCGTTTCCCCTTGTAGCGCCGCTCTGAACTTCACGACCTGTTTTTGTAATTCGTTCATCAATACCACATTGGTGTGATGAGGGTTTTTACACGTGCTGATGACCCTATCGATGTGGCTTTGCTGAGCCCACAGTCTTTCTTGCATGTTTTCTGATGCGCTTTCGATCATCTCTTTTGCCATTTCATGACGAAATTGCTCAAAAGCTTCTGGGTCTCGCTCAGCCATTCGAACCATTTCATCGAATGGCGGAAGCGTTTGAGAAGGGGAGTGACGTAGAGTAGACATCGATGCTCTCCAAATCCTTATGGAAATTGCCTTTAGTTACTAAAAGCCTATACCACTAGAAAGAGGTGAGAGGATGAATTCTTCAGCCGTCTCACTTATAAGAGAAGCTTTCAAGCTTGAGATTGAATAAGTGCGGCATGTCGATGTTTGTTTGTGGTGGTTACTGCAGTTGTTGGATGCGGTACACGCAGCGTCTTTGACCGCTGATGATATGCTCGGTGCGCTCTATTTTGGTGTCACGTCCAAGCAAAGACTGAAAGACGCTCAATTCCGATTGGCACAAGCTTGGGCAGCGAGTTGCGGCTTTACAAATCGGGCAGTGATTTTCGATCAAGATAAATCCGTTCTCATCTTGCTCAAGCTCGGCCATATAGCCTTCTTGTTCTCTTAGTGTCACAAGAGTTTCTAGTTTGCTTTGCAGAGAGTTGCATTGCTCAAGGTGCTGACGATAACTTTGTAACGTGAGTTTTTCCCTTTCTGATGTGACTTTTTCCAGTCCATCTTTGCCAAAGATATGTTCGACAGCTTCTATAAACTGAATGGTCAACTCACCGTGACGATCAGCAAATTGCTCATGACCTTTTTGAGTGAGAGACCAATGGCGAGCGGGGCGACCCACTTTGACTTTGACGTCATGAATAGACAGGATGCCATCATCTTCTAAACTCTGCAGGTGCTGACGCGCCCCCATAGTTGTCATACCCAGCTCAGAAGAGAGTTGTTTTGCAGTGACGGAACCATCACGCTTAACGATTTGCAATATCCTATCTACGGTCTTCATATACCCACCATTTATACGTCAGTACATATTATGCGCGATAGGGTTAGTAAAGAAAAGTGTTGACTTAGTTTGAGTGGGGATCTGTTGGGTCTATGTTCATGCGAACCAATATATATCGCCACTCTGAACAGCGAGAAACGAGTGTGCTTCAGAATCTATCGTTCGGTTGTGCAATGGTTATGGTGAGAGGGAGAGAATAGGAGTTTGCTGTTATTAGTATTAGATTCTTAGTCTCGCTGGAACTCGCTAGAATGACGAGTTCTTTTGATTTAGAGCTTATTAAAGTCACCGTCATTCTGAACAACGAGGAACGGGGTGATTCAGAATCTATCGCCCGGTTGTGTAGTTGTTAAGGTGGGATGGAAAGAGCAGGAGTTTGTTGCTATTGGATTCTTAGTCTCGCTGAGGCTCGCTAGAGTGACGAACTCTTTTGATTTAGAGCATGCTGTGGTGACCGTCATTCTGAACAGCGAGGGACGAGCGTGATTCAGAATCTATTGCTTGGTTGTGCGGAAAGAAAGGCTCACACTCAGATTGAGCGAGAGCCTCGAGAAATGCTTAAAGAATAATATCACGCACTTCTGGATCTTTACGATCTAGGTAGTGAGTCGACTTAATGCGACGAATAGTACGGCATCGACCACGCACGAGCAGCGTTTCTGTGGTTGCGATATTGCCTTGGCGAGAGATGCCTTCTAGCAAGTCACCTTTAGTGATGCCTGTAGCTGAAAATACCACATTGTCGCTACGGGCCATGTCTTCCATTTTGAGGACAACATTCGCTTTGACGCCCATTTCATCACAGCGTTTTAGTTCGTCTGCGCCGTAAATGCGGTTTTCTTCAGTATCGCCTTTTACTTCATGACGAGGAAGTAGACGACCGTGCATGTCACCGTCTAGCGCTCGAATCACCGCGGCTGATACGACCCCTTCTGGCGCGCCGCCAATACAGTACATCATGTCCACTTCACTGTCTGGCATACAAGTCAGAATAGAGGCAGCCACATCACCATCAGGCACCGCAAAGACACGTACGCCCATTGCTTGCATTTCTGCAATAACGTCATCGTGGCGAGGTTTCGCAAGGGTAATAACGACTAAGGTATCAAGTGGTTTGTTCAGGGCTTTTGCTACGTTCTCTAGGTTCTCTTTTAACGGCTTTTCTAAGTCAATCACGCCTTTTGCACCAGGGCCAACAACCAGTTTTTCCATGTACATATCTGGCGCTTTAAGAAAGCTGCCTTTCTCACCTGCGGCAAGTACGGCTAGTGCGTTTGATTGTCCCATTGCCGTCATACGCGTCCCTTCAATCGGGTCGACTGCAATATCTACTTCATCACCACCAATACCCACTTGCTCACCAATGTATAGCATTGGCGCATCATCGATTTCACCCTCACCAATGACAATTTCACCACTGATATCTGTTTTGTTCAGTAGGGTGCGCATAACTTCAACAGCTGCGCCATCGGCTGCATTTTTATCGCCACGGCCAAGCCATTTGTAACCAGCCAAAGCTGCACCTTCAGTCACACGGGAAAATGCCATTGCTAAATCGCGTTTCATGATGTCTCCAAGTAAGCAAGAGGGAAGAAGAATTTGCGCGGCGATTCTATCACAACGTAGGGTAAACGTTTGCCTTTTTGCGGAGCTTTTACTTTATCTAGCTTGAATTTGATCAATACTTAGGGCGATTTTCAGCGTGGGGGGAGGCAAAATCCTTGCTCAAAAATGCTTCGGCGATAAGAAAAGTCAGCGTTTAGTGAGATTGCGCCGATTTTTTGACCGAATGATGCGAAATATCGAATATAGTGAGTGTTTCTCATCGCGACGCTGAGTAGAATGAACCTTATATAGGTTAGGTGTGCATCAATCTCGCACATCGTCCCAACGGAATAACATAGGTAGGCCAAGATGTCTTTTGAAGTACTAGAACAACTAGAATCTAAAATTCAAACTGCAGTTGACACAATCACTCTTCTTCAGATGGAAGTCGAAGAGCTGAAAGAAGATAAAGCAAAACTTGCGGAAGAAGCGAACGAGCTTCGCTCTCAACGTGAAGAGCTAGAGCAAAAAGCACAGCAAGCACAACAAGAGCACGCACAATGGCAAGAGCGCATTCGTGCACTACTTGGCAAAATGGACGAAGTGGAATAATCCGGCTTCTTCATTCCAAATTAAAAACACCCGCGTTAAGCGGGTGTTTGTGTTTTGGGGAAGTAGGAAATCTTTGGACAAGCTCTATGCCTGATAGCCAAGACAAGGTCCTATAACTTAGGTACCTAAGACTCGTTATTATTCTTCATCCAACTCTAAATCAATATTCAATGGTTCAGGCGACAGGATAATTCCGGTGCTATCGGCATAAATATAATCTTCAGGTAAGAAGCTGACGCCGCCAAAATTGACTGGTACATCTAATTCGCCAATACCCTGGCTGGTCGCTCCAACAGGAATAGAGGCGAGGGCTTGAATGCCTAAGTTCATATCTTCAAGTTCATCTACTTCACGAACACAGCCGTAAACGACAATGCCTTCCCACTCGTTTTCTTCCGCAATAGTTGCGATTTCTGCATCGATAAGGGCTTTACGTAGGGAACCGCCACCGTCAATTAACAAAACGCGACCAAGTCCATCTTGCTCTAATGTCTCGCGGATCAACGAATTATCTTCAAAACACTTGATGGTGGTGATTTGCCCGGCAAATGAAGCGCGACCGCCAAAATTACTGAACATTGGTTCAACCACATCTACCTGATCGAGGTAGATATCACAGAGTGCTGAGGTATTGTATTCCATAGCGTACCTTTCTAAACAGAAATTGGTTGTCTTTGAGTATATCTAGGCATTAAGTCAATGCAATGACAATCCTTTTTTAACTTACTAGAGTTTGAGCTACCACAATTGTTGCAAACAAAACGTTGGTGACTAAAGAGCATTTCACGATGACTGGCATCATTGGTGCTATCTGAGCGGGCTTTTGTGTATGCCAAACCGCTTTACCATGATCGGCCACGAAATAAATACTAAGTAAAAATGGCAAGCTAATCCAAACGGGTTTGTCTTGAATTAACAAGTAAGCCGCAAAGGCAAGAATAGCACCGCCAAGTAAAACAAAGTGGTACTGCTTGGCTTTGCGTTGACCCAAACGCACTGCGACCGTGCGTTTACCACACTCTCGGTCGTTCTCTATATCACGCATATTGTTGATGTTGAGTACTGCAACGGCGAGTAAACCGCAGCCTAGAGCAGGTAAGAATAGCGTGGTATCTACGTGACCAGTATGCAAGAAATAGGTACCAGATACGCCGAGTAAACCAAAAAACAAGAAAACTGAAATATCGCCAAGCCCCACGTAACCGTATGGTTTGCTACCCATGGTGTAAGCAATCGCCGCGAGGATGGCTAAAATTCCCAGCCCGATAAACGTCACAATGCTTTCCAGTGAGCTTAGTGAATAGAAAACTAACACTAAGCCAGAAATGGCGGTCAGAACGATGTTAAAGATAATCGCCTGTTTCATTTGTTTCGCACTTACCGCGCCAGACTGCATCGCTCGTAATGGGCCAAGGCGTTTGTCGTTATCTGTACCTTGAACGGCATCGCCATAGTCGTTTGCCAGGTTGGACAGAATTTGCAGCAACGTCGCGGTTACGAAAGCCATGATGGCAATTGTCAGTGAAAAATGACCCGCCGAGTAGGCGAGTACGCTACCCGTTAAGATAGAGACTAATGCCAGAGGTAATGTTTTTGGACGAGCGGCTTCAAGCCAGATCTGTAGAGATTGTTTCATGGAAATTTCGTGCTAGTAACCAATGTGCCCAGTATAGACATAAATTTTTATGTACACTATTAACTTAAATCAAATAGAAGACGATTAAGTAAACTAATATGAGTATTAAAAGCAATACAGCGAGGTTCCTATAGCCTTAAGAATTCATTATTTATGAGTGATTCTATAACTTTATTTCTTTTCATGTTTTTTGAAATTGATATAGCTTTAAGTTTTTCA